>NZ_JASOOK010000025.1:0-28692 GCF_030217725.1 Streptococcus sp. UMB1203
ATCATCATAACTCAATTTCATAATAAAACACCCCAAAAGTTAGATTTTTTCTGTCTAACTTTTGGGGTGCAGTACAGTGTCTCAGTCTTTTATTTTTTGCGCTTTGCAAAGTCTACAAATCGAAATTCACGTGGGCCACCGTATATCTATATGGGTGAGGAAATCGGGATGATTGACCCAGACTATGATTCCATGACTGATTATGTGGATGTCGAATCGCTCAATGCTTATCAAATTCTCTTAAAAGAAGGAAAAAGTCAGGAAGAAGCCTTCCAGATTATTCAAGCTAAGTCGCGTGATAATTCACGAATTCCCATGCAGTGGGATTCTTCGGAAAATGCAGGCTTCACAGTAGGGCCACCTTGGCTCAAGGCAGGAAAATCCTACCCTCACATCAATGTAGAAAATGAAATCCAAGGTACGATTTTCACCTTCTACCCAGACTTGATTCGACTTCGTAAAGAAATGCCTATCATATCAGAAGGGAGTTACAAACCAGCCTTTGAAGATAGCAAACAAGTCTATGCTTTTGAACGTCAGTATGAGGCTGAACAGTTACTAGTCCTCAATAATTTTTATGCCTCAGAAGTGGAAATCGATTTACCAGTAGCCTACCAAAATGGACAGATTTTGCTTTCAAACTATGAAGATGCAGAAGTGTCTGAAAAGATTCTACTCAAATCGTATCAAACACTGGCTATCTATGTAAATTAAACTCAGTAAGGAGCTCTCTTTTGCAGAAAAGCAGGGTTCTTTTTGCTGTCTATTCCATCCCTGAAAGCGTAAAACAAACTAGTCAGGGTGGCTAGTTTGTGGTATAATGAAAGAGACTCAAAAAGAAACAGGAGAAATATGATGGATTTACTTTTAGCAATTGTATTGATTGTGCTAGCTTTTCTAGGAGGAGCTCTGGGAGGAATGTACTTGGTTCGTAAGCAAATTGAAAAAGAATTCGCTGACAACCCACGTTTGAATGCTGAAGCAGTTCGTACTCTTTTGAGTGCAAATGGTCAAAAACCAAGCGAGGCCAAGGTACAACAAGTGTACCACCAAATCATCCGCCAACAAAAAGCAGCCCTTGCTAACAATAAAAAGAAAAAATAAATAAGGAAAAGTCTGGGATGAAAGTTCCAGACTTCTCACTATGTTGGTTATGGTTTAGGGATGAAACTTTTTCCTTGCATTCTATTGATATTTGATTATGATTAAGAGAGATAGTTATTGATTAGGCTGTCATTCGGTTCATAAAGATAAATAATCATAATGAACTATCAATCAGAAAAAAGACTAGAAAGAAGACTGTATGGATAATCGACCAATTGGTTTTTTGGATTCGGGTGTCGGGGGCTTGACCGTTGTGCGCGAGCTCATGCGCCAGCTTCCCCATGAAGAAATCGTCTATATTGGAGATTCGGCGCGGGCGCCCTATGGTCCCCGTCCTGCTGAGCAAATTCGTGAATATACTTGGCAGTTGGTCAACTTTCTTTTGACCAAGGATGTCAAAATGATTGTCATTGCTTGTAATACTGCGACTGCCGTCGTCTGGGAAGAAATTAAGGCTCAACTAGATATTCCTGTTCTAGGTGTTATTTTGCCAGGAGCTTCGGCAGCTATCAAGTCCAGTCAAGGTGGGAAAATTGGGGTGATTGGAACTCCCATGACGGTACAATCAGACATCTACCGTCAGAAAATCCATGATTTGGATCCGGACTTACAGGTGGAGAGTTTGGCCTGTCCCAAGTTTGCTCCCTTGGTGGAGTCGGGTGCCCTGTCAACCAGTGTCACCAAGAAAGTAGTCTATGAAACCCTGCGTCCCTTGGTTGGAAAGGTAGATAGCCTGATTTTGGGCTGTACCCATTACCCGCTTCTTAGACCAATTATTCAAAATGTCATGGGACCGAATGTCAAACTCATCGATAGTGGGGCAGAGTGCGTACGGGATATCTCAGTCTTACTTAATTATTTTGAAATCAATCGTGGTCGCGATGCCGGACCACTCCATCACCGTTTTTACACAACAGCCAGCAGCCAAAGTTTTGCACAAATTGGTGAAGAATGGCTTGAAAAAGAGATTCATGTGGAGCATGTAGAATTATGACAAATAAAATTTATGAATACAAGGATGACCAGGACTGGTATGTCGGGTCCTATGCTATTTTTGGTGGCGTCCGGACGTTGACTGATGAAGACTTGGATTTCCCTCTGGTTGGATTGGCCAAAATCTTTCGAGACGAGGAACGAGGTTTCCCGATTTCAGTTGCTGTTTTACGCTATGGTTCTCGCTACCGTTTATTGTCTTTTGTGGTAGATATCCTCAACCAAGAAATGGGACGTAACTTGGAAGTCATTCAACGTCAAGGGGCCCTGCTCTTGGTTGAAAATGGGCAACTCTTGTATGTGGAATTGCCTAAAGAAGGGGTCAATGTTCACGACTTCTTTGAGACAAACAAGGTTAGAGAAACCTTGTTGATTGCGACTCGTAACGAGGGCAAGACCAAGGAATTTCGAGCTATCTTTGACAAGTTAGGATACGATGTGGAAAATCTTAATGACTATCCTGACTTACCTGAAGTAGCAGAAACAGGCATGACCTTCGAAGAAAACGCCCGCCTCAAGGCAGAAACTATTTCTCAATTAACGGGCAAGATGGTTTTGGCAGATGACTCAGGTCTCAAAGTCGATGTCCTTGGTGGCTTGCCAGGTGTCTGGTCAGCTCGTTTCGCAGGTGTGGGAGCTACTGACCGTGAAAACAATGCCAAACTCTTGCACGAATTGGCCATGGTCTTTGAACTCAAGGACCGCTCGGCTCAATTCCATACAACCCTAGTCGTGGCCAGTCCAAACAAGGAAAGTTTGGTGGTCGAAGCAGACTGGCCAGGCTACATTAACTTTGAACCTAAGGGTGAAAATGGATTTGGTTACGATCCTCTCTTTCTGGTAGGAGAGACAGGCAAGTCCTCAGCTGAATTAACCCTTGAAGAAAAAAATAGTCAATCTCACCGTGCCTTAGCCGTTAAGAAACTTTTGGAGGTATTTCCATCATGGCAAAGCAAACCATCATTGTAATGAGCGATTCTCATGGCGATAGCTTGATTGTGGAAGAAATCCGTGATCGCTATGTAGGCAAAGTTGATGCCGTTTTTCATAACGGCGATTCTGAACTGCGTCCTGATTCTCCCCTTTGGGAAGGCATCCGTGTTGTTAAAGGGAATATGGACTTCTATGCAGGTTACCCAGAACGTTTGGTGACTGAGCTTGGTTCGACCAAGATTATCCAAACACATGGTCACTTGTTTGACATTAATTTCAATTTTCAAAAGTTGGACTACTGGGCTCAGGAGGAAGAGGCCGATATCTGCCTCTATGGTCACTTGCATGTGCCAAGTGCTTGGATGGAAGGCAAGACTCTTTTTCTAAATCCAGGTTCCATCAGTCAACCACGTGGGACCATCAGAGAATGTCTCTATGCTCGTGTGGAGATTGATGACAGTTATTTCAAAGTGGACTTTTTGACACGAGACCATGAGGTGTATCCGGGCTTGTCCAAGGAGTTTAGCCGATGATTGCCAAGGAGTTTGAGACTTTCTTGTTGGGGCAAGAAGAAACTTTTTTGACTCCTGCTAAAAATCTAGCTGTGTTGATTGATACTCACAATGCGGATCATGCGACACTCTTGCTTAGTCAGATGACCTATACCCGTGTTCCTGTTGTGACAGATGAAAAACACTTTGTTGGAACTATTGGGCTCAGAGATATTATGGCTTATCAGATGGAGCATGATTTGAGTCAAGAAATCATGGCAGATACGGATATCGTTCATATGACGAGAACGGACGTAGCAGTTGTCTCGCCTGATTTTACTATTACGGAGGTCTTGCACAAGTTGGTAGATGAGTCCTTCTTGCCGGTTGTGGATGCGTCTGGTATTTTCCAAGGAATTATCACGCGCAAGTCCATCCTCAAGGCAGTCAATGCCCTCTTGCATGACTTTAGTAAGGAATATGAGATTCGATGCAAATGAGAGATAGGATTTCAGCCTTTTTAGAAGAAAAGCAAGGCTTGTCTGTCAATTCCAAGCAGTCCTATAAGTATGATTTAGAACAGTTTTTAGATTTGGTAGGCGAGCGGATTTCTGAGACCAGTCTCAAGATTTACCAAGCCCAGCTAACCAATCTAAAGATCAGCGCCCAGAAGCGAAAGATTTCGGCCTGTAACCAATTTCTCTACTTTCTCTATCAAAAAGGAGAAGTGGATAGCTTTTACCGCTTGGAATTAGCTAAACAAGCTGAAAAGAAGACCGAAAAGCCAGAATTGTTAGACCTAGACTCTTTTTGGCAGGAAAGCGACTATCCAGAGGGTCGCTTGCTAGCGCTCTTAATCCTAGAAATGGGCCTCTTGCCGAGTGAGATTTTAGCTCTCAAGGTTGCGGATATCAATCTGGACTTTCAGGTGTTGCGAATCAAGAAGGCTTCCCAACAGAGGATTGTCACCATTCCCACGACCTTGCTTTCAGAATTGGAACCCTTGATGGGGCAGACCTATCTCTTTGAAAGGGGAGGGAAAGCTTATTCCCGTCAGTGGGCTTTTCGCCAGCTAGAGTCCTTTGTCAAGGAGAAAGGTTTTCCAACCTTATCCGCTCAATCCTTGCGGGAACAGTTCATTCTAAGACAAATAGAAAACAAGGTCGATTTGTACGAAATTGCAAAAAAATTAGGATTAAAAACAGTCCTGACCTTAGAAAAATATAGATAATGGATATTAAATTAAAAGATTTTGAAGGGCCTCTGGACTTACTTTTGCACCTAGTTTCTAAGTACCAGATGGATATTTACGATGTACCCATTACAGAAGTCATCGAACAGTATCTAGCCTATGTCTCAACCCTGCAGGCCATGCGTCTGGAAGTGACGGGTGAGTACATGGTCATGGCCAGTCAGCTCATGTTGATCAAGAGCCGCAAGCTTCTTCCAAAGGTAGCGGAAGTGACAGACTTGGAGGATGACCTAGAGCAGGATCTTCTTTCCCAAATTGAAGAATACCGCAAGTTCAAGCTCTTGGGGGAGCACTTGGAAGCCAAGCACCAAGAACGGGCCCAGTACTATTCCAAAGCGCCGACAGAGTTGATTTACGAAGATGCGGAGCTTGTTCATGACAAGACGACCATTGACCTTTTTTTGGCTTTTTCAAATATCCTAGCCAAGAAAAAAGAGGAGTTCTCTCAGAATCACACGACCATCTTGCGGGATGAGTATAAGATTGAGGACATGATGGTTATCGTAAAAGAGTCCTTAACTGGACGAGATCAATTGCGCTTGCAGGATTTGTTTAAGGAAGCCCAGAATCTCCAAGAGGTCATCACCCTCTTTTTGGCAACCCTAGAGTTAATCAAAACCCAGGAGCTGATCCTCGTGCAAGAGGAGAGTTTCGGAGATATCTATCTCATGGAAAAGAAGGAAGAAAGTCAAGTGGCCCAAAGCTAGACTTGATAGAGAGGAAAGATGAGTACTTTAGCAAAAATAGAAGCGCTCTTATTTGTAGCGGGTGAAGATGGGATTAGAGTCCGCCAGTTAGCTGAGCTCCTCTCACTTCCACCGACAGGCATCCAGCAGAGTTTAGAAAAATTAACCCATAAATATGAAAAGGACCCAGATTCCAGTTTGGCTCTGATTGAGACAGGTGGTGCTTATAGATTGGTGACCAAGCCTCAATTTGCAGAGATTTTGAAGGAATACTCTAAGGCGCCTATCAATCAGAGTTTGTCTCGGGCTGCCCTTGAGACCTTGTCCATCATTGCCTACAAACAGCCCATCACACGGATAGAGATTGATACCATCCGTGGGGTCAACTCGAGTGGGGCCTTGGCAAAGTTGCAGGCCTTTGACTTGATACGAGAAGACGGGAAAAAAGAAGTGTTGGGTCGCCCCAACCTCTATGTGACTACAGATTATTTCCTAGATTACATGGGGATAAATCATTTGGAAGAATTACCAGTGATTGATGAGCTTGAGATTCAAGCCCAAGAAAGCCAATTATTTGGTGAAAGGATAGAAGAAGATGAGAATCAATAAGTATATTGCCCACGCAGGTGTGGCCAGTAGGAGAAAAGCAGAAGAGCTAATCAAGCAAGGTTTGGTGACGGTTAACGGCCAAGTGGTACGTGAACTAGCAACGACCATCAAGTCAGGCGACAAGGTCGAAGTTGAAGGTCAACCTATCTACAACGAAGAAAAGGTCTACTATCTGCTTAACAAACCACGCGGTGTCATTTCTAGTGTGACAGATGACAAGGGCCGCAAGACGGTTGTCGACCTCTTGCCAAATGTGAAAGAGCGCATCTACCCTGTAGGTCGTTTGGACTGGGATACATCAGGAGTCTTGATTTTGACCAATGATGGGGATTTTACGGATGAGATGATTCACCCTCGTAATGAGATTGACAAGGTTTATGTCGCGCGTGTTAAAGGTGTGGCCAATAAGGATAATCTCCGCCCTTTGACCCGTGGACTTGAGATTGATGGTAAGAAAACCAAGCCGGCTGTCTATGAGATTCTCAAAGTGGATCCAGTCAAAAACCGCTCTGTGGTGCAGTTGACTATCCATGAAGGGCGTAACCATCAGGTTAAAAAGATGTTTGAAGCTGTCGGTCTCCAAGTGGACAAGTTGTCACGGACCCGTTTTGGACATCTAGACTTGACAGGACTCCGTCCAGGAGAATCCCGTCGTCTTAATAAAAAAGAAATCAGCCAACTACACACCATGGCTGTAACCAAGAAATAATGAAAAGAATTTTAATAGCGCCTGTGCGCTTTTACCAACGTTTTATCTCCCCAGCATTTCCACCCTCTTGTCGCTTTGAGCCTACCTGTTCAAACTATATGATTCAGGCTATTGAAAAACATGGCTTCAAGGGTGTCTTGATGGGCTTGGCTCGGATTTTACGTTGCCATCCCTGGTCGAAAACAGGCAAGGACCCCGTCCCAGACCATTTTTCCCTTAAACGGAATCAAGAAGAAAAATGAGGCTAGGTAAAAATATTTTAGTGAAATGATAAAAACGCATCCTATCAGGTTTGAGTGAGCTTGATAGGATGCGTTTTATCATGTAAAGATGTGATTGAGTTTAAAGTAGCTTATTTCAAGGCTTTTTGTGCGTCTTCAATCATAAGTTTGGTTGATTCAAGTCCGCCTCCGCTTAGATACCAGAGGTCTGGTGTTAGTTGGATAATCTTGCCATTTTTAGCAGCAGGAGTTTCAGCGATAAGGGCATTTTCTAGGACACCGTCGTTGCTAGAGTTGTCCCCACCGATGGCAAGGGTACGGTTGATGACAAAGAGGATGTCAGGATTGATTTCTTTGACACTTTCAAAGCTGACTTCTTGTCCGTGGCGAGAATCTTCAAATTGAGTATCAGTTGGCTTGAATTTCAAGGTTTGGTACAAGAAAGAGAAACGAGATTGGGCACCAAAGGCAGCCATTTTTCCTTCGTTGAGGAGGATAGCAAGGGCTTTTTTGTCAGAACTTTCATTTTTAGTAGCGACTTCTTGGATGTTCTTGTCTAGCTTGGCCAATTCTTCCTTGGCTTTCTGTGTACCTGTTTCACCAAAGGCACCTGCTAAGGATTCGATATTAGCCTTGGTAGAAGTCCAGTAGTCGTCTTTGCTTGCTTGGAAGAGAACGGTTGGGGCGATTTCTTTGAATTTATCTACAAATTTTTGGGTACGTGGTGAAGCGATAATCAAATCTGGTTCAAGGGCAGCAATGGCTTCTAAGTCTGGCTCAACCATAGAACCAACATTGTTAACTTTTCCAGCTAGGTCTTTGAGGTAAGTCGGAACAGTTTTTGTAGGCATTCCCACGATATTCTTTTCAAAACCTAAAGCGCGAATAGTATCCGCAGCGCCGAGGTCAAAGGTCACAATCTTTTCAGGGACCTTTGAAAGTTTGACTTCGTCCAGTGAGCTTTTAATAGTCACTTCTGTTGGAGCAGAGCTGCTTGTTTCCGACTTACTAGTGCTTGAGTTTGTGTTTGTACTACATGCACCAAGTAGGAGCAAGAAACTAGCCACTAGGGCAGTGAGGTAAAGTTTAAGGGATGTTTTCATAATTTCTCCTTTTTAAAATGTGATAACGATTTAGGGAATCTCTTGGTCTTATTGACTAAGAGACAAAGTTTCTTCTAACTCGAGTTTCTGAGTTACTAGCTATAGATACAGATCTTTTTGCCATTGATATCAGCCAGTGTGATGGGAATCTCATAAAGTTGACTGAGTAGGTCAGCCTGCATGATTTGATTGGTTGTTCCCTTGCTAAAGACTTGACCGTCCTTGAAGGCAACAATTTCATCCGCATACTGACTGGCTATGTTGATATCGTGAAGGACGATGATAATGGTCTTGCCGAGTTCCTCCACCAGTCGCCGAAGAATCTGCATCATGCTGACGCTTTGCTTGATGTCGAGATTGTTGAGCGGTTCATCTAGCAAGATAAAGTCTGTATCCTGGGCCAGTACCATAGCGATAAAAACACGTTGCATCTGTCCACCAGATAGGCTATCGATGTAGCGGTCTTTTAGGTTGGTCAGTTCTAAATAGTCCAGAGTTTCTCGGATTTTTTCCCAATCTTCTGGTCTCAGTCGACCTCGGCTGTAGGGAAAACGTCCAAAACTGACCAGTTCTTCAACAGTCAATTTGGCTTGGTAATTGATTTTCTGCTTTAGGATAGTCAGTTCTTGAGCCAGTTCTTGTGAATTCCAACTCTCGATTTCACGATCTTTGATACTGAGAATTCCCTGATCCTTCTTGGTTAGTCTACTCATAATGGAGAGGAGAGTTGATTTTCCAGCACCATTGGGACCAATAAAGGCTGTCAGTTTTTGAGGACTGACTTCAAGCGAAATGTCTTGTAAAATATCCTGTTTTTGAATGGATTTGTCAATGTTTTCCAGTTTCACTGACGCGCCCTCCTGTAAAGTAAGATAAAGAATAAGAGCCCCCCTACACTCTCGATGATCATACTGATGCGAATTTCCAGCGCAAAGACTCGTTCAATAAGGGCCTGCCCCAAGGTCAAACTGATAAATCCGACCAGAATAGCCACGATAAAGAGCAACTTGTGCCGATAGTCTTTGACAATCAGGTAGGTGAGGTTGGCCAGCATAAAGCCGAAGAAGGCCATAGGTCCCACCAGGGCAGTTGCTGTTGAGGTCAAAAGTACGATGCCCCAGAGGAGCTCTTTCTGTTCTTTTTCAACATCGAGTCCCAATATTTGAGCTGTTTCTCTTTGTAGGTGCAAGACATCCAGAATGACTGCTTTTCGAAAGAAAAAGATGGTCAAAGCAAGGATAATCAGAGAGCCGATGGCTAGGATGGAAGTATTGAGATGCTGAAAGGAAGCAAAGAGACTGTTTTGCAGTTTATCGTATTCGTTTGGATCCATCAGGACCTGAAGGAAGGTACTGATATTTCGAAAGAGACTTCCGAGGGCTAGACAGATTAGCAGGATGAAGACCAGGTCTTGTTTCATCAGTGTCTTCAAGTAGCCTTGTAAGGCAAGAAAGAAGAGGGATTGAAGCAGAAGCAAAACTAGGAATTCTAAGATAGGAGACTTCTCGAGTTGAAGAAACTTACTTTCAAAAACCAGTAGCAGAGTTTGTAGTAGGACGTAGAAGGGTTCGATTCCTAAAATACTAGGCGTCAGGAAACGATTTTCTGTCAGGGTTTGAAAACTAATGGTCGAAATCCCAGTCGCGATAGCTACCAAGAGATAAACGACAATCTTTTGGGAACGTAGCTTCCAGGCAAAGGCAGACAGGTGGGTGATGGGCCAAAAATAGAGGAGACAAGCTCCGATGGCGAGAATAATGAGAAGGCAGAAGAGTTTGGTATGTTTGCTTTTAAACTGCATCTTTTCGTCCCCCTCTCCATAGAAGTAGGATAAAGACGAGGCTACCAATGATTCCTAGTAGAAGACTGACAGACAACTCATAGGGTCGAATCAGAACTCGGGATAGGATATCGCAAGCCAGAACTAGATTGGCTCCAACCAGTGCGACGATAAGTTTGGTCTGACTTAGATTATCTCCATAACGCTTGCGAACAAGATTGGGAACAATAACTCCGAGAAAAGGTAAGCCACCCACGGTAATCATGGTGACACTAGTCGTTAGAGCAACCAGAAAGAGAGCCAGTTTTTCAAGTAGGGAGTAAGAAATCCCCAAACTCTCACTGGCTTCCTTGCCCAGATTCATGATGGTAAAAGTTTGGGATAATTTCCAAACGGCTATCAGGATGATGAGGCCTAAAAAGAGCCATTCATACTGATGATTCTGAATCATGGAGAAGGAGCCCTGGGTCCAAGCTGTCATACTCTGAACCAGATTGAAACGGTAGGCGATAACTTCTGTCACAGAACCGATAATCCCGCTATAGATGATCCCAATCAGAGGCAACATCCACCTTTCCTTTATAGAAAAAATAGTCATGAAGGCTAGGAAGAAGAGGGTGAATGTGATGGATGAAACAAAAGCGAAGAGCATCTTTTGAGTCAGACTAGCCGACGGAAAGACAAAGAGGCTCAGCACCATTCCCAGTTTGGCAGCTTCAGTCGTTCCAACTGTGCTTGGAGCAGCAAACTGATTTTGAGTGATAGTCTGCATGAGAAGTCCTGCCATACTCATACTAGAGGCCGTCAGGAGAATACTGATGGTTCTTGGAAGACGGGACTCTTGAAAGAGAAGCCAAGTTTCATGATCCAGAGCAAAGAGTTTTCCCCATGAAAAATCACTGGTCCCAATGCTAATAGAGAGAAAGACTAGGAGTAGAAGTAAGCCAATTAAATAATGAGAAAGTTTCATACCCCATCCTTTCATGTAGATTTGGTACTGAAAGATACCTGCGGATATTACTGTAACATGATTTATTTAATCTGTCAATAAATTTTCTGACAATTTAATGAATAAAACAAGGAGAGAGCGCCAAGGCTTTCTCCTTTGTTATCCTATTCCAAAATGTTTTTGCCTTCTTTAACACGCCAACGATAATCTGATAAAATAATATCTTCGAGGGAGTAGCTAGCCTTCCAATCAAGATATTTTTTAGCTTTTGATGCGTCTGCTAGGACGCTAGCTGGGTCACCAGCACGGCGAGCAACAATTTCGTGTGGTATTTTTTGATTCAGTAATTCTTCAGCAGTTTTAAAGATTTCTTTGACGGTATAGCCTTTTTCAGTTCCTAAGTTAAAGATTTGAGAAGAACTGTCTTCTTGAAATAGGTAGTTCATTCCTTTAACATGAGCCTGTGCAAGGTCCAAGACATGAATGTAATCCCGAATACATGAACCATCACGTGTATCGTAGTCATCTCCAAATATTTTCAGGCTATCATTTTGTCCCAATGCGGTCTTGTTGATGTTGGGAATGATATGAGTTGGATTTTTCACTCGCAGACCGTTTGAAGCATCCATTTCAGCTCCAGCAACATTAAAGTAACGGAAAATGACATATTTCCAGTCGTAGCGATTGGCCATCCAGTAAATCATTCGTTCACCCATCAGTTTTGTCTCTGCATAAGGATTGACAGGGTCGAGCAGGGTATCTTCAGTTGCTGGCTTGTCAATACAGTTATTACCATAGAGGGAAGCAGTCGAAGAGAACATGATTTTTTGAATGCCAACTTCAGATAAGACTTTGAGAACTTGGTTCATACCCGCAACATTGGCAGTGAAGTATTTGCTTGGATTTTCAATACTTTCGCTCACAACAATCTCACCTGCACAATGAAGAACAGCATCAATCTTATTTTCTTCTAAGTAAGCTTTTAGAGCACTAGAATCATAAACATCTAGTTGCTTAAAGCTAGCACGACTATCTACAGCTGAACGATTTCCTGTAGAGAGATTATCTAGGACATGCACCTGGTAGCCAGCATTTAATAGAGCTTTAACGGTATGGGAGCCAATGTAACCAGCCCCACCTGTAACAAGAATTGTTTTGGTCATGATTTTTTCCTTTTCCTAGTTTTGTACTATTTTAAAGAAATAAGAAGGCAAAGTCAACTATTTTCTGCAAATTTCATGAAAAACTGAACAAATATAGCATTGAATTGTTTTGTGTTTGGGAATTAATAGTTTGGTTGGTCTTGGAATAGTTCTTAGATTTCACATCACATGCAAGAAAATACAAGCTTTTTCTAAGGTACAGTAAGACTAAGATACTAATTTAGAAATCTACCTTCCCGCTATCCTTCTCCTATAAAAAGTGGTAAAATGGATGAAAGAAAGAAGGAACTGAAATGACAACATTATTTTCAAAAATCAAAGAAGTAACAGAACTTGCTGCGATCTCAGGTCATGAAGCACCTGTCCGTGCTTATCTTCGTGAAAAGTTGACACCGCACGTGGATGAAGTGGTGACAGATGGCTTGGGTGGTATTTTCGGAATTAAACATTCAGAAGCTGCAGATGCACCGCGCGTCTTGGTCGCTTCTCATATGGATGAAGTTGGTTTTATGGTCAGCGAGATTAAGCCAGATGGTACCTTCCGTGTCGTTGAAATCGGTGGCTGGAACCCCATGGTGGTTAGTAGCCAACGTTTCAAACTCTTGACTCGTGACGGTCGTGAAATTCCTGTGATTTCGGGTTCTGTTCCGCCACATTTGACACGTGGAAAGGGTGGACCAACTATGCCAGCTATTGCAGATATCGTCTTTGATGGCGGTTTTGCGGATAAGGCTGAGGCAGAAAGCTTTGGCATCCGTCCTGGCGATACCATCGTACCAGATAGTTCTGCAATCTTGACAGCCAATGAAAAAAATATCATCTCAAAAGCTTGGGATAACCGCTACGGTGTGCTCATGGTTAGTGAGTTAGCAGAAGCTCTGTCAGGTCAAAAACTTGGCAATGAACTCTATCTTGGCTCTAACGTCCAAGAAGAAGTTGGTCTTCGTGGTGCTCATACTTCCACAACTAAGTTTGACCCAGAAGTTTTCCTAGCAGTTGACTGCTCACCTGCTGGTGATGTTTATGGCGGTCAAGGCAAGATTGGGGATGGAACCTTGATTCGTTTCTACGATCCAGGTCACTTGCTTCTCCCAGGAATGAAGGATTTCCTTTTAACAACGGCTGAAGAAGCTGGTATCAAGTACCAATACTACTGTGGCAAAGGCGGAACAGACGCTGGCGCAGCTCATCTGAAAAATGGTGGTGTCCCATCTACAACAATCGGTGTTTGCGCTCGTTATATCCATTCTCACCAAACCCTCTATGCAATGGATGACTTCTTAGAAGCGCAAGCTTTCTTACAAGCCTTGGTGAAGAAATTGGATCGTTCAACAGTTGATTTGATTAAACATTATTAAACCATAAGGGAGGTGGTAGGGATGGTAGAACCAAACCTAGAAAGCCTTGTAAAAGATCTTTACAATCATGCTCGACATGATTTGAGTGAAGATTTAGTTGCTGCTCTCCTAGAGACTGCTAAAAAACTGCCTACTACAAATGAGCAATTGCTGGCAGTTCGTCTCTCAGGCCTGGTCAATCGTGAATTGCTCCTAAATCCCAAACATCCGGCACCTGAGTTGCTCAACTTGGCTCGCTTTATCAAAAGAGAAGAATCCAAGTACAGAGGAACTGCGGCTTCTGCGCTTATGTACGGGGAGCTCTTTAAAATGCTTTGATTCCATTGTGGATCAAAGCATTTTTTATATGGTAGAAGAGTAATTCTTGGTGAGGAGAAGAAAAAGCCATCCCATTTATACTCTTCGAAAATCAAATTCAAACCACGTCAACGTCGCCTTGCCGTACTCAAGTACAGCCTGTGGCTAGTTTCCTAGTTTGCTCTTTGATTTTCATTGAGTATTAGGATAGCTTCTTGGATATTAGATTTGTTCAGCAATGACCTTTTCAGCCAGATTCATAGCGTGGTCAGACACACGAGTGTAGTGGGAAACAATGTCGATAAAGTTGACCCCAGCTTGAGTTGAACACTCGCCCTTGTTGAGGCGTTTGATGTGAGTCTTTCTGAGAACACGTTCCATATTGTTGATTTCTTTATGGCGTTCAATCAGACTTTGAGCTTTTTCGATATCATTGTTTTCCACGCTATCAAGGGCATCCTTGATAAAGCCAGTGGTTTTTTGATAGATATCAGCTAATTCCTGCAAAGCAGCTTCAGAGAACTCAACATTTTTACGTTGAAGATAGTCAGTCAGATTGATTAGCGCTTCTGCGTGGTCCCCAATCCGTTCCAAATCACGGGATGAATCCAGGATATTGGTGAGCACTTCACTTTCTTTCTGGCTAAGGGCTTCACTTGAAAGAGTAATGAGGTAACGAGTCAATTTTTCGTCAATGGTATTGATGGCTTCTTCTGTCTTGTGTCCTTTTTCAGCAACCTTTTCATTGAGGTCAATGATGTAGTTGTATGAAAGGTCGAAGGCTTTAGAAGCGTAATTTCCTAAGTGAAGAAGTTCTTTTTTCGCATTTCCGAGAGCGATTGATGGAGCTTGTTTAATCAAGTGTTCATCAAGATAAAGTGGCTCGTACTTGACAACTTCATCTTCACCAGGGATGAGCTTGGTTACAAAGTAAGCCAAGGCTCCGATGAATGGAAATTGTACAATGGTGTTACTTACGTTAAAGGCACCGTGAGAGAAGGCGATGGTCATCTCAGGTGAGAGGTGAAGGAGTGCTTGGAAGTACTCAATCATAGCAGTGAAGGGGCCTAATAAGATTAAGCAAAGAATAGTTCCTAATACGTTAAAGGTGACGTGGGTCGCAGCAACGCGTTTTGCAGAGACATTGGCTCCTGCTGCCGCGATGATAACTGTTAAAGTTGTCCCGATATTATCCCCGAAGAGAACTGGTAGAGAACCTTTAAGGTCAAGAAATCCGCCTGCATAGAGCCCTTGCAAAATCCCGATTGTCGCAGAAGAGGCCTGGATGAGAACGGTAATTACCGCACCAGCAAAAACTCCCAACACAGGATTTTGTCCCAAGGTTACCATATATTCCTTGAATTGTGGTAAATCTTTAAGCGGGCTCATACCGGCACTGATGAGGTTGAGGGCGTAGAAGATTCCCCCTACACCAAACAGGATGCGCCCAATATTGTTTGCTGTTCTATTTTTGGTAAAGAAGAGGAACATGGTTCCAAGGAAAATCAGGGGTAAAGCATACTCACCAAGCTTGAAACCGATGATAAAGGAAGTAACTGTGGTTCCGATGTTGGCTCCCATGATAATTCCGATAGCCTGTCTAAGAGTTAGAAGACTAGCGCTGACCAGTCCAACCGTGATAACTGTAACCCCTGTACTTGACTGAATCAGGGCAGTCACGACAATTCCGACTAGAACACCTAAAAAGGGATTGCTAGTGTACTTGTCAATGTAAAAACGAAGGCGATCTCCAGCAGCTTGTTGCAAACCGTCTCCCATGGTCTTGATACTATATAAGAATAGTCCCAGACCACCTAAAAAGTGAAATAAAATTTCCTGCCAATTGATGGACATTTCTTTTTCCTCCGAAAAATAATAACGGAATTTCTCCTATTCTATTTTAAAGGATAAAAGTAAATCTAACAAGTGTTAAGCTAAGATTTTAGAAAGAAAATTCGTGAGAAAAAGTAAAAATAATATACTCTAGCATGTCACAAAGATTAAATATCGAAAAATCTTGTGAAATCTTTCCTTATATTTCCAAAGTGTGATATAATAGTTTCGAATAAAATAAATAAAGGGGTTTTTGTAACATGGCAAAACTTACTGTTAAAGACGTTGACTTGAAAGGTAAAAAAGTCCTCGTTCGTGTTGATTTCAATGTACCATTGAAAGATGGCGTAATCACTAACGACAACCGTATCACAGCAGCTCTTCCAACTATTAAGTACATCATCGAACAAGGTGGACGTGCAATTCTTTTCTCTCACCTTGGACGTGTGAAAGAAGAAGCTGATAAAGCTGGTAAATCACTTGCTCCTGTAGCAGCAGACTTGGCAGCAAAACTTGGTCAAGATGTTGTTTTCCCAGGTGTAACTCGTGGTGCTGAATTGGAAGCAGCTATCAACGCTCTTGAAGATGGACAAGTTCTTTTGGTTGAAAACACTCGTTACGAAGATGTTGACGGCAAAAAAGAATCTAAAAACGATCCTGAACTTGGTAAATACTGGGCATCACTTGGAGATGGTATCTTCGTAAACGATGCATTCGGTACAGCTCACCGTGCACACGCATCTAACGTTGGTATCTCAGCAAACGTTGAAAAAGCAGTTGCTGGTTTCCTTCTTGAAAACGAAATTGCCTACATCCAAGAAGCAGTTGAAGCTCCAGAACGTCCATTCGTGGCTATCCTTGGTGGTTCAAAAGTTTCAGACAAGATCGGTGTTATCGAAAACTTGCTTGAAAAAGCTGATAAAGTCCTTATCGGTGGTGGTATGACTTACACATTCTACAAAGCACAAGGTATCGAAATCGGTAACTCACTTGTAGAAGAAGACAAATTGGATGTTGCGAAAGCTCTTCTTGAAAAAGCAAACGGTAAATTGATCTTGCCAGTTGACTCAAAAGAAGCTAACGCATTTGCTGGCTACACTGAAGTGCGTGACACTGAAGGTGAAGCAGTTTCTGAAGGCTTCCTTGGTCTTGACATCGGTCCAAAATCTATCGCCAAATTTGACGAAGCTTTGACTGGTGCCAAAACAGTTGTATGGAACGGACCTATGGGTGTATTTGAAAACCCAGATTTCCAAGCTGGTACAATCGGTGTGATGGACGCTATCGTGAAACAACCAGGAGTTAAATCAATCATTGGTGGTGGTGACTCAGCTGCTGCAGCGATCAACCTTGGACGTGCAGACAAATTCTCATGGATCTCTACTGGTGGTGGAGCATCAATGGAACTTCTTGAAGGTAAAGTTCTTCCAGGACTTGCAGCCTTGACAGAAAAATAAGATTTTATAAACAATCAAAGAAGAGAGGAATGAAAGTTCCTCTTTTCTTTTGCTTAAAATAAAAACGCTTCCTCTCAACTATTACTCATAAAAATCACCGATTTATGATAAAATGGAAATAGAAAGTTGAGATTATGAGTTATTTTAAAAAATATAAATTCGATAAATCCCAGTTTAAACTTGGTATGCGAACCTTTAAAACAGGTATTGCTGTTTTTCTAGTTCTCTTGATTTTTGGCTTTTTTGGCTGGAAAGGTCTTCAAATTGGTGCTTTGACAGCTGTGTTTAGCCTGAGGGAGAGTTTTGATAAGAGTGTTCATTTTGGGACTTCGCGTATTTTAGGAAATAGTATCGGTGGCCTCTATGCCCTTCTCTTCTTCCTATTAAATACCTTTTTCCACGAAGCTTTTTGGGTGACCTTGGTTGTTGTTCCAATCTGCACCATGTTAACCATTATGACAAATGTAGCCATGAATAACAAAGCAGGTGTTATTGGTGGTGTAGCAGCTATGTTAATCATTACCCTATCGATTCCGAGCGGTGAAACGATTTTGTACGTATTTGCGCGTGTATCGGAAACTTTCATGGGAGTTTTTGTCGCAATTCTCGTAAATTACGATATTGATCGTATTCGGCTCATTTTAGAGAAAAAAGAAAAATAATGTTACATTTTATAACATTATCAATTGACGTTTGTCTTTTTTTAGACTATAATAGACAGAAAGAAGGAAATTGTAAATGAAGGAAAAAGAATTTCGCCGAAATATGGCTGTTTTTCCTATCGGCAGTGTTATGAAGTTGACCGACCTATCGGCGCGTCAGATTCGTTATTATGAAGATCAAGAGTTGATTAAGCCTGATCGAAACGAAGGGAACCGTCGCATGTATTCCTTGAATGACATGGATCGTCTGCTTGAAATCAAAGATTATATCTCTGAAGGTTATAATATCGCTGCCATCAAGAAAAAATATGCTGAACGTGAAGCGAAATCCAAGAAAGCGGTTAGTCAGACTGAGGTGCGTCGTGCACTTCACAATGAACTCCTCCAACAGGGTCGCTTTGCTTCAGTACGGTCACCTTTTGGTCGCGGTTAGGCAACCGCAAGTAGTCATAATTAAGGAGAAAACTCATGCCAATCACAGCTGCAGATATTCGTCGTGAAGTCAAGGAAAAAAATGTTACCTTTATTCGTCTTATGTTCTCAGATATTTTGGGAACCATGAAAAACGTCGAAATTCCTGCTACAGATGAACAGTTAGATAAAGTCTTGTCAAATAAGGCTATGTTTGATGGATCTTCTATTGAAGGTTTTGTACGTATCAATGAGTCAGATATGTACTTGTACCCTGACTTGGATACATGGACAGTCTTCCCTTGGGGAGATGAAAATGGAAGTGTTGCAGGTTTGATCTGTGATGTCTATACAACAGAAGGTGAGCCATTTGCAGGTGATCCTCGTGGCAATTTGAAACGTGCTCTTCGTCACATGGAAGAAGTGGGATTCAAGTCCTTCAACCTTGGACCAGAACCAGAATTCTTCCTATTTAAACTTGATGAAAATGGAGACCCAACACTTGAAGTAAATGACAAGGGTGGCTACTTTGATTTGGCGCCTACTGACCTTGCGGACAATACACGTCGTGAGATTGTCAATGTCTTGACCAAAATGGGATTTGAAGTAGAAGCAAGTCACCATGAGGTTGCGGTTGGACAACATGAGATTGACTTCAAGTACGATGAAGTTCTCCGTGCTTGTGATAAGATTCAAATCTTTAAACTTGTTGTTAAAACCATTGCTCGCAAACATGGGCTTTACGCAACCTTTATGGCAAAACCAAAATTTGGTATTGCTGGATCAGGTATGCACTGTAATATGTCCTTGTTTGATGCAGAAGGAAACAATGCCTTCTTTGATCCAAATGATCCAAAAGGAATGCAGTTGTCAGAAACTGCCTACCATTTCCTTGGCGGTTTGATTAAGCATGCCTACAACTATACTGCCATTATGAACCCAACAGTTAACTCATACAAACGTTTGGTTCCAGGTTATGAAGCGCCGGTTTACATTGCTTGGGCTGGTCGTAACCGTTCGCCACTTGTGCGCGTGCCTGCTTCACGTGGTATGGGGACTCGTCTTGAGTTGCGTTCAGTGGATCCAATGGCTAATCCGTACATCGCTATGGCAGTTCTTTTGGAAGTTGGTTTGCATGGTATTGAAAATAAAATCGAAGCACCAGCTCCTATCGAAGAAAATATCTACATCATGACAGCAGAAGAGCGCAAGGAAGCTGGTATTACAGACCTTCCATCAACTCTTCACAACGCTTTGAAAGCTCTGACTGAAGATGAAGTTGTCAGAGCAGCTCTTGGAGAACATATCTATACTAGTTTCCTTGAAGCCAAACGAATCGAATGGGCAAGTTATGCAACCTTCGTTTCACAATGGGAAATTGATAATTATTTAGACCTTTACTAATACTAGTATAGAAGAAAGATTGCCTGTGGGCGATCTTTTTTCTAGGTCTTCAGGCTGATTTTTAGCACTCTTGATAAAAGAGTGCTAATTTTTTGAGTTTTTATCTTGACATTCTCTTTTAAGGGTGTATAATAGAATCATAAGTTAGCACTTGAGTGCATCGAGTGCTAATCGATCAGACAGAGAGGAGTGATGAGGTGGTTACAGAGCGTCAGCAGGATATTCTAAATCTGATTATTGACATCTTTACCAAAACGCACGAACCTGTCGGATCCAAAGCCTTGCAAGAGTCTATTAACTCTAGCAGTGCAACCATTCGTAATGACATGGCGGCTTTAGAAAAGCAAGGATTGCTTGAGAAGGCTCATACTTCAAGTGGTCGGATGCCAAGTGTTGCTGGTTTTCAGTACTATGTAAAACACTCACTGGATTTTGACCGACTAGCTGAAAATGAGGTTTATGAGATTGTCAAAGCCTTTGATCAGGAATTCTTCAAATTGGAGGATATTCTGCAAGAGGCTGCGAATCTACTGACAGACTTGAGTGGCTGTACGGTAGTAGCACTGGATGTTGAGCCGAGCAGGCAACGTTTGACAGCCTTTGATATCGTTGTTTTGGGGCAACATACAGCCTTGGCAGTATTTACTCTAGACGAGTCTCGAACGGTTACTAGTCAGTTTCTGATCCCAAGGAACTTTTTGCAGGAGGATTTGCTGAAACTGAAGAGCATCATTCAGGAACGTTTCCTCGGTCACACCGTTCTAGATATTCACTACAAGATTCGGACGGAGATTCCGCAGATTATCCAGCGTTACTTTACAACAACGGACAATGTCATCGATCTCTTTGAACATATCTTTAAGGAAATGTTCAACGAAAACATTGTGGTGGCGGGCAAAGTCAATCTCTTGAATTTTGCCAATCTGGCAGCTTATCAGTTCTTTGACCAACCGCAAAAGGTGGCTCTGGAGATTCGTGAGGGTCTGCGTGAAGATCAGATGCAAAACGTTCGTGTTGCAGACAGTCAAGAGTCCTGTCTAGCCGACCTAGCGGTGATTAGTAGCAAGTTCCTCATTCCTTATCGGGGAGTTGGAATTCTAGCCATTATCGGTCCAGTTAATCTGGATTATCAGCAATTAATCAACCAAGTCAATGTAGTCAATCGTGTTTTGACCATGAAGTTGACAGATTTTTACCGCTACCTCAGCAGTAATCATTACGAAGTACATTAAGATTGAAATCATTAAAGGAGGCGAAAATGGCCCAAGATATAAAAAATGAAGAAGTAGAAGAAGTTCAAGAAGAGGAAGTTGTGGAAACGGTAGAAGAAACAACTCCTGAGAAGTCTGAATTGGACTTGGCAAATGAACGTGCAGATGAGTTCGAAAATAAATATCTTCGCGCTCATGCAGAAATGCAAAATATCCAACGCCGTGCCAATGAAGAGCGTCAAAATTTGCAACGTTATCGTAGCCAGGACTTGGCAAAAGCGATTCTCCCTTCTTTGGACAACCTTGAGCGTGCACTCGCAGTTGAAGGTTTGACAGATGATGTGAAGAAGGGCTTGGAAATGGTGCAAGAAAGCTTGATTCACGCTTTGAAAGAAGAAGGAATCGAAGAAATCGCAGCTGACGGTGAATTTGACCATAACTATCATATGGCCATCCAAACTCTTCCAGCAGACGATGAACACCCAGCAGATACCATCGCCCAAGTCTTCCAAAAAGGGTACAAACTCCATGACCGCATCCTACGCCCAGCAATGGTAGTGGTCTATAACTAGTTTAGAAAACTTGACAAAATTTGTCCGAAACGACAATAAAATATGAAGAAAGATAAGAGGCAAGCCGGAGGCTTGCAAGGAAGATATTCCCACCGTGGTGAAAGTTTCAGTAGCTTCTGCTACTGAAACAGGGGATTTTTGAGACAATAGGCTCAAAAATAAGTGATGAAATCCCGGAGGGAGTTGCTCACGTCCCCACCACTTAAGGGAAATATCAAAAATAGAAAATTAACTAACAAGGAGAAAAACACATGTCTAAAATTATCGGTATTGACTTAGGTACAACAAACTCAGCAGTTGCAGTTCTTGAAGGAACTGAAAGCAAAATCATCGCAAACCCAGAAGGAAACCGTACAACTCCATCTGTAGTCTCATTCAAAAACGGTGAAATCATCGTTGGTGATGCTGCAAAACGTCAAGCAGTTACAAATCCAGATACAGTTATCTCTATCAAATCTAAAATGGGAACTTCTGAAAAAGTTTCTGCTAACGGAAAAGAATACACTCCACAAGAAATCTCAGCTATGATTCTTCAATACTTGAAAGGTTATGCTGAAGACTACCTTGGTGAAAAAGTAACCAAAGCAGTTATCACAGTTCCTGCTTACTTCAACGACGCTCAACGTCAAGCCACAAAAGACGCTGGTAAAATCGCTGGTCTTGAAGTAGAACGTATCGTCAACGAACCAACTGCAGCAGCTCTTGCTTATGGTTTGGACAAGACTGACAAAGAAGAAAAAATCTTGGTATTTGACCTTGGTGGTGGTACATTCGACGTCTCTATCCTTGAATTGGGTGACGGTGTCTTCGACGTATTGTCAACTGCAGGGGACAACAAACTCGGTGGTGATGACTTTGACCAAAAAATTATCGACCACTTGGTAGCAGAATTCAAGAAAGAAAACGGTATTGACTTGTCTACTGACAAGATGGCAATGCAACGTTTGAAAGATGCAGCTGAAAAAGCTAAGAAAGACCTTTCTGGTGTAACTTCAACTCAAATCAGCTTGCCATTTATCACTGCTGGTGAAGCTGGACCTCTTCACTTGGAAATGACTTTGACTCGTGCAAAATTTGACGATTTGACTCGTGACCTTGTAGAACGTACAAAAGTTCCAGTTCGTCAAGCCCTTTCTGATGCAGGTTTGAGCTTGTCAGAAATCGACGAAGTTATCCTTGTTGGTGGTTCAACTCGTATCCCTGCCGTTGTTGAAGCTGTTAAGGCTGAAACTGGTAAAGAACCAAACAAATCAGTAAACCCTGATGAAGTAGTTGCTATGGGTGCTGCCATCCAAGGTGGTGTGATTACTGGTGATGTTAAAGACGTTGTCCTTCTTGACGTAACACCATTGTCACTTGGTATCGAAACAATGGGTGGAGTATTTACAAAACTTATCGATCGCAACACTACTATTCCAACATCTAAATCACAAGTCTTCTCAACTGCAGCAGACAACCAACCAGCCGTTGATATCCACGTTCTTCAAGGTGAACGCCCAATGGCAGCAGATAACAAGACTCTTGGACGCTTCCAATTGACAGATATTCCAGCTGCACCTCGTGGAATTCCTCAAATCGAAGTAACTTTCGACATCGACAAGAATGGTATCGTGTCTGTTAAGGCCAAAGATCTTGGAACTCAAAAAGAACAAACTATTGTGATCCAATCAAACTCAGGTTTGACTGACGAAGAAATCGACCGCATGATGAAAGATGCAGAAGCTAACGCTGAAGCAGATAAGAAACGTAAGGAAGAAGTTGACCTTCGTAACGAAGTAGACCAAGCAATCTTTGCGACTGAAAAGACAATCAAGGAAACTGAAGGCAAAGGCTTCGACGCAGAACGTGACGCTGCCCAAGCTGCCCTTGATGACCTTAAGAAAGCGCAAGAAGACAATAACTTGGACGACATGAAAGCAAAACTTGAAGCATTGAACGAAAAAGCTCAAGGCCTTGCTGTTAAACTCTACGAACAAGCTGCAGCAGCGCAACAAGCTCAAGCAGGAGCAGAAGGGGCGCAAGCAACAGGAAACGCAGGCGATGACGTCGTAGACGGAGAGTTTACGGAGAAGTAAGATGAGTGTATTGGATGAAGAGTATCTAAAAAATACACGAAAAGTTTATAATGATTTTTGTAATAAAGCTGATAGTTATGAATCTGCAAAAGATTTTATAGATAATATTCCAGTAGTGTATTTGGCTAGGTATAAAGCAATTATTTTAGCTGAGCATGAAAGTTGTGTTAAAAATGATGAGGCGGTAAGGAATTTTGTTACTTCAGTATTGTTGTCAGCGCTAGTATCAGCACTAGTATCAGCAACCATACAAAAACCAGAATTTATAATATCGTTTATAATTGGCATGGTTTGGGTTGTCTGTGTTTTCCTTCTAATCTATTGGAATTTTATAGCCAATACTAAGAAGAGACAAAAATATATAAATGTTTGTGTGCTTATTGGATATTTAAAATCAAAATAAATTTGATTTAAGTTACTTCACTCATCCACAGAGGTTGCAATCCAGCCTCTGTTTTTCGATAAAATAGAGGATGTTGCGTATGAAAAAAGTACTTTGTATCATTTATCCTAATTTTTCTCTTTATGAGATAACCACTTTAACGAGTACTTTAGCTCTGTCTTTTGATATCACGATTGATTATGTCGCTTCTGAGAATTCGATGGTAGTCTCTGAGGATGGTTTGCCCTGTCAACCGACGAAAACATTGGATCAGCTCTGTATAGAAGATTATTCTTGTGTAATTTTGCCAGGAATGGTCAATATAGGTCCTGCTCTACAAGATGAGAAATTGATTTCGTTTTTGAGAAGTCTTAATGAGCAAGATATCCTAATTGCAGCCATTTCTTCAGCGCCCATTTTACTAGCGAAAGCTGGCTTGTTGAACGACACGAAATTTACAGGTGGAATTTGGCAAAACTTCTTTGATTATTTTGAATTTCTTCCACGTAAGAATTTTCAACCGAAAGTTCTTGTCCAAGATAAACAAATCATTACGGCTATCGGTTTTGCACATCAAGAGTTTGCAAGAAAAGTGATTTTCGGTTTAGGGTTGGCAGAGAATACGGACAACTATTTTAAAGAACAGAACGAGTATGCTGAAGAGGATTTGATATTTACTCTATCAGATGAAGAGTTTAATCAAGTGAAGCAGAGTATAGAAAACAGCCTCTAAAGATTTACATGAAAATTATAGAAAGGAACAAAGGTGTTCAGGGAATTGAACACGGGTTCCAGAATTTCTAACTCAATATAAAAGAAAGGAATTGAACCCGACCTAAATTCTCGGAAAAAAGATAAATCTGTCTAGGAGCATCGCTCCAGCGTCAGATTTCCTATTTTTCAGTCGAATTTTACGGTCTTGGTATCTTGTATGAACAATACTGAATTTTATGATCGTCTGGGGGTGTCAAAAAACGCTTCGGCAGACGAAATCAAAAAGGCTTATCGTAAGCTTTCGAAAAAATATCACCCAGATATCAATAAGGAGCCTGGTGCTGAGGAAAAATACAAGGAAGTTCAGGAAGCCTATGAGACTTTGAGTGACGACCAAAAACGGGCAGCCTATGACCAATATGGTGCGGCTGGTGCCAATGGTGGCTTTGGTGGTGCAGGTGGTTTCGGCGGCTTTGACGGGGCAGGAGGCTTCGGTGGTTTTGAAGATATCTTCTCAAGTTTCTTCGGCGGAGGCGGTGCTTCGCGCAATCCAAATGCTCCTCGTCAGGGGGATGACCTCCAGTATCGTGTGAACTTGACCTTTGAAGAAGCTATTTTTGGAGCTGAAAAAGAGGTTAAATACAATCGTGAAGCAAGCTGTAGTACATGTAATGGCTCAGGTGCTAAGCCAGGAACAAGTCCAGTCACTTGTGGACGCTGTCATGGCGCTGGTGTCATTAACGTCGATACACAGACTCCACTTGGTATGATGCGTCGCCAAGTAACCTGTGATGTCTGTCACGGTCGCGGAAAAGAAATCAAAGATCCATGTACAACATGTCACGGAACAGGTCATGAAAAACAAGCTCATAGTGTACATGTAAAAATCCCTGCTGGTGTGGAAACAGGTCAACAAATTCGCCTAGCTGGTCAAGGTGAAGCTGGATTTAACGGTGGACCTTACGGTGACTTGTATGTAGTGGTTTCTGTGGAAGCCAGCGACAAGTTTGAACGTGAGGGAACGACTATCTTCTACAATCTCAACCTCAACTTTGTCCAAGCAGCTCTTGGTGACACAGTTGATATCCCAACTGTTCATGGTGATGTTGAATTGGTTATTCCAGAGGGAACTCAGACTGGTAAGAAATTCCGTCTACGTGGTAAGGGAGCTCCGAGCCTTCGTGGCGGTGCAGTTGGTGACCAATACGTTACCGTTAATGTCGTAACACCGACAGGCTTGAACGACCGTCAAAAAGCAGCTTTGAAAGAATTCGCAGCTGCTGGTGACTTGAAAGTAAATCCAAAGAAAAAAGGCTTCTTTGACCATATTAAAGATGCCTTTGAAGGAGAATAAAAGTAAAAAGAGCCGTTGGGCTCTTTTTGTTTATAGATTTTTTAAGACTTTCCTTAAGTAATGACGGACGGTAGCGACCTTCTTCGAAGTTCCATACCTAAACTTTGAGCCTAGATATCAAAGTTTCCGGACACCTGAAATCAAGCTGTTTCAGGTGTTTTCATTACGGCGGAAAGTCTTCGATTTAGTTATGAAACGGTGAATGAGTTGCCTAAATTATGATGTATTGTTGATGTAATATAGCTTGTTTATGTTTTAAAAAGAGCCACTCGGCTCTTTTTACTTATCTTCAGTTTCCTGCAGTTCTTTTATCACAGCTAGTCTAGTTTGGATATCTTTTTCCAAGACCTTAAACTTGTAAGTCAGGTCTTCTTGGTATTCCTTGATGAGTTCTTTTTGCTGGTCAATGATTTGCAGGCTGTTTTGGATAATATCTACATCGTCCTTGATAGCTTGAACGCGGTCAGTGGTATTCAAGACTTCATCAGTGATGGTTTGGCGATTTTTTGTGACCAGATAACTTCCGGCTGCAGCTCCTGCAAATAGCAGTAGATTGGATAATTTCATGGCAACTCCTTAGGCGTTTTTGATAGTTTCAGCGACTTGAGCGAGTTTGTCAAAGTCTGGTTCGTGGGCGATAAAATCAATCTTGAGGTCATCGTCTGCACTGTAGCGAGGCACAAGGTGAACGTGGGTATGAAAGACAGTTTGCCCTGCGATTTCTTCACAGTTGGCAATGATATTCATACCAGCAGCCTTGGTAGCTTTCATGACTTTTTGAGCTACTTTTGGTACTTGGGCAAAGAGTTGGCTGGCGCTAGTAGCGTCCATTTCCAAAAGATTGCGATAGTGTTCTTTGGGTACGACCAAGGTATGTCCTGGTGTCACTT
Source organism: Streptococcus sp. UMB1203 (assembly GCF_030217725.1). Lineage (GTDB taxonomy): Bacteria > Bacillota > Bacilli > Lactobacillales > Streptococcaceae > Streptococcus. The sequence goes on from NZ_JASOOK010000025.1 coordinate 26,614, forward strand.
GAGAGATATCAAGAAAGGCAAGAACCTGCTCATCTTCATATACTTTTGAAGCAGGAATTTCCCCTGCAATGATTTTACAAAAAATGCAATCTGACATAAAATCTACCTCTACTGTATTGAATTTTGATATAATATAGCTACATTATACCAGATTTGGAGAAAATATGTTAGAAATTAAAAACCTGACAGGTGGCTATGTTCATGTTCCTGTCTTGAAAGATGTGTCCTTTACTGTTGAAAGTGGGCAGCTGGTCGGTCTGATTGGTCTCAATGGTGCTGGGAAATCGACGACTATTAATGAAATTATCGGTCTGTTAACACCCTATAGTGGTTCTATCAATATCAATGGCTTGACCCTGCAAGAAGATGCGACAAGTTACCGCAAGCAGATTGGCTACATTCCTGAGACACCTAGTCTGTATGAGGAACTGACCCTCAGAGAGCATATCGAAACGGTTGCCATGGCTTATGGTATTGAGCAGAAAGTGGCTTTTGATCGAGTAGAGCCTTTGTTAAAAATGTTTCGTCTGGACCAGAAATTGGACTGGTTCCCTGTTCATTTTTCAAAAGGGATGAAGCAGAAGGTCATGATTATCTGTGCTTTTGTGGTGGATCCGAGTCTTTTCATCGTGGATGAGCCTTTCCTTGGTCTTGATCCATTGGCTATTGCGGACTTGATTCAACTTTTAGAAGTGGAAAAGCAAAAAGGCAAGTCTATTCTCATGAGTACCCACGTGCTGGATTCGGCGGAGAAGATGTGTGATGCCTTTATCATTCTTCACAAAGGGGAAGTGCGTGCTAAGGGAAATCTCCTGCAACTGCGCGAAGCCTTTGATATGCCTGAGGCTAGTTTGAATGATATTTACTTGGCTCTGACCAAAGAGGAGGAGCTATGAAAGACTTGTTTTTAAAGAGAAAGCAGGCTTTTCGTAAGGAGTGTGTCGGTTATCTGCGCTATGTTCTTAATGACCACTTTGTCTTGTTCCTGCTTGTCCTGCTGGGCTTTCTAGCCTACCAGTACAGTCAACTCTTGCAAGATTTTCCTGAAAATCATTGGCCTATCCTTTTATTTGTAGGAATTACGTCTGTTTTACTTTTGCTTTGGGGAGGAATTGCCACCTATATGGAGGCTCCAGACAAGCTCTTTCTCTTAGTCGGAGAAGAGGAAATCAAACTCCATCTCAAGCGTCAAACTGGCGTTTCCCTAGTCTTTTGGCTCTTTGTCCAGACCCTTTTCTTGCTGTTATTTGCGCCTTTATTTTTAGCAATGGGCTATGGCTTGCCTGTTTTTCTGGTCTATGTGCTTTTATTGGGAGTAGGTAAATATTTCCTCTTTCGTCAAAAGGCCAGCAAATTTTTCACTGAAACTGGACTGGACTGGGACTATGTCATTTCCCAAGAAAGCAAGCGTAAGCAAGTCTTGCTTCGTTTCTTTGCCCTCTTTACGCAGGTCAAGGGAATTTCAAACAGCATTAAGCGTCGTGCCTATCTGGACTTTATCCTAAAGGTTGTTCAGAAGGTGCCTGGGAAGATTTGGCAAAATCTCTATCTGCGTTCTTATCTGCGAAATGGAGACCTCTTTGCCCTCAGTCTCCGTCTGCTCCTACTTTCCTTGCTGGCGCAGGTCTTTATCGAGCAAGCTTGGATTGCGACAGCAGTGGTGGTTCTCTTTAACTACCTCTTGCTCTTCCAGTTGCTGGCCCTCTATCATGCCTTTGACTACCAGTATTTGACCCAACTCTTTCCACTGGACAAGGGGCAAAAGGAAAAAGGCTTGCAGGCGGTAGTCCGAGGATTGACCAGTTTGGTCTTAGTAGTGGAATTAGTTGTTGGGTTGATTACCTTCCAAGAAAAACTAGCCCTTCTAGCCTTACTGGGAGCTGGTTTGGTTTTACTAGTCTTGTACCTACCTTATCAGGTCAAACGTCAGATGCAGGACTAACATTGTCTATATGACACTAAAAAAGGGCTCTTTGTCAACTGTAGTGGGTTGAAGAAAAGCGGCTCTTTGTCAACTGTAGTGGGTTGAAGAAAAGCTAAGCTCTAGAAAGGACAGATTTAGTCCTTTCTTTTTTGATA
>NZ_JASOOK010000026.1:0-25621 GCF_030217725.1 Streptococcus sp. UMB1203
ATCAAAAAAGAAAGGACGAAATTTGTCCTTTCTCGGTTTTAGCTTTTATTCAACCCACTACAGTTGACAAAGAGCCCGTTTTTTGTATGCTTATTTTGATTTGATATAGTTGATACCATCTGCTTTTGGTGCGACTGCTTTTCCAAAGAAGGCTGCCAAGACAAGAATTGTCAAGACATAAGGTGCGATTTGAAGATAAACTGTTGGCACACCTTGTAGGAACGGCAATTGAGAACCGATAACAGCCAAACTTTGTGAAAGTCCAAAGAAGAGACTAGATAGCATGGCTCCGATTGGATTCCATTTTCCAAAGATCATCGCAGCAAGAGCGATAAATCCAGGTCCAACAATAGTTGTCACTGAGAAGTTAACTGAGATGGATTGAGCATAAATCGCTCCGCCAATTCCACCTAGGAAACCTGAAATAATAACTCCAAAATATCTCATCTTGTAGACATTGATTCCCAAGGTATCCGCTGCTTGAGGGTGTTCACCGACAGAGCGAAGACGAAGACCAAATCGAGTCTTGAAGAGGATAAACCAAGCAAGGAATGAGAAGGCAATGGCCAGATAACCAAGTAGACTTGTTGACTTGAAGAAGATATCACCAATCACTGGGATATTTGCCAAGACTGGGAAATCAAAGCGTCCAAAAGTCTGACTTAGGTTGTCGGTTTGTCCTTTATTATAAAGCACTTTCACCAAGAAAACAGCCAAGGCTGGCGCCATCAAGTTCAATACCGTACCGCTGACAACATGGTCTGCACGGAAATGAACCGTCGCTGCTGCGTGGATGATAGAGAAGAGACCACCAACCAATCCTGCTACAAGCAAGGATAGCCATGGAGTTGCTGCTCCAAATTGTTCTGCAAATTCAAGGTTAAAGACAACTCCAGAAAAGGCACCCATAACCATAATTCCTTCAAGGCCGACGTTTACCACACCACCACGTTCAGAGAAAACACCACCGATACTTGTAAAGATGAGGGGTGCTGAGTAAATCAGCATAGAAGACACCAAGAGGGTGAGCAAGGTTGTAATAGACATCTTTACTTACCTCCTTTAACTTGTTTTTTCGGTTTGACAAAGCGTTCGATAAGGTAATGAACACTGACAAAGAAGATAATAGACGCTGTTACAATGCTGACAAGCTCAGACGGTACCTGCGCTGCATTCATACCAGGGGCTCCAACTTGGAGAACACCAAATAGGAAGGCTGCAAAGAGAATACCAATTGGTGAGTTGGCCGCAAGCAGACTAACCGCCATACCGTTAAATCCAACAGCCAATGACGCCCCTTGAACATAGACGTTCTGGAAGGTTCCAAGTCCTTCAACAGCTCCACCAAGACCTGCCAAGGCACCTGAAATAATCATAGATAGTATGATAGTCCGTTTGGCAGAAATACCAGCATATTCTGAAGCATGTGGATTAAGACCAACCGCACGGATTTCAAAACCAAGGGTTGTTTTCTTGAGCATGAACCAAATAACTGCAACGGCAATGATGGCAAAGAAAATACCGATATTCATCCGTGAGTTACCAGTCAACTCAGCCAACCAAGGGGTCTGATAGGTTGCATTAGCCCCAACACGAATCGTAGAATCTGTACTTTGCATGAAGTCTTTAGGAAAGGCATGGATAAAGGCATTTCCTACATACAAGACAATGTAGTTCATCATGATGGTTACGATAACCTCTGACGTCCCTAGATAAGCTCTAAGAATACCTGGAATGGCACCGACAATTCCACCAGCAATCAAGGCAATCACGATGGTTGCTAGAATCATCAAGGGACGTGGCATATCTGGATGCGATAAGGCAAACCAACCACTGAGAATCCAACCAGCCAAAGCCTGACCAGGAAGTCCGACGTTAAAGAAACCAGCGCGACTGGCAACGGCAAAACCAAGACCAATCAAGACCAGAGGCCCCATAGCACGGAAGATTTCTCCAATTCCACGCAGGCTACCAAAGGCTGTATAGAACAATTCTTCGTAGCCCCAAATAGCATCATAACCGAAAATCCACATGACAATGGCTCCGAGTAAAATTCCTAGGAATACAGAAATCAAGGGAACCGAAATTTGTTGTAATTTTTTAGACATCACTCTTCTCCTTTCCCAAGTTTCCACCAGCCATCAAGACACCAAGTTCTTGTTTATTGGTTGTTTCTGGTGATACAATACCTTGAATCTTACCATCGTGGATAACGGCGATACGGTCTGAGACGTTTAAAATCTCATCCAATTCAAAGCTGACAACAAGGACAGCCTTGCCATTATCACGCTCTTCAATCAAGCGCTTGTGGATATATTCAATGGCACCGACATCCAAACCACGAGTTGGCTGGCTGACGATAAGGAGATCAGGATCTCGATCAATTTCACGAGCAATAATTGCTTTTTGTTGATTTCCTCCTGAGAGTGCAGCTGCAGGCACAAATTCACTGGCAGCACGAACATCAAATTCTTCCATTAGTTTTTTAGCATAAGAAGTGATATTTGAATAGTTCAAAATTCCATTTTTACTATGTGGTTCTTTATAGTAGGTTTGAAGGGCAATATTTTCAGAGATCATCATTTCCAAAATCAAACCATCACGATGACGGTCTTCTGGAACGTGCCCAACACTCAACTCTGTAATCTGACGTGGGTGCAAGCCTACAATTGAATCTCCTTTTAACTCAATGCTACCAGATTCAACCTTGCGAAGACCTGTAATGGCTTGAATCAGTTCAGACTGACCATTTCCATCAATCCCCGCAATCCCAACAATCTCTCCAGCACGAACATCCAAGGATAGATTTTTAACAGCTGGAACACCGCGGTTTTCATTGACCACCAAGTCTTTAATAGACAAGACCACTTCTTTTGGTTGAGAAGCTTGTTTCTCTGTTTTAAAGGAAACAGAACGTCCCACCATCATTTCTGCCAAATCAGCATTGGTAGCCCCTGCGATTTCTACAGTTTCAATTGATTTCCCACGACGGATAACTGTAACACGGTCAGAAACTGCGCGAATCTCGTCCAACTTGTGGGTAATCAAGATAATTGATTTCCCTTCTTTGACAAGATTTTTCATAATAGCCATCAACTCATCAATTTCTGATGGAGTCAAAACAGCCGTTGGTTCGTCAAAGATAAGGATATCAGCCCCCCGATAAAGGGTTTTTAAAATTTCTACACGTTGTTGGGCTCCAACTGAGATATCTGCTACCTTGGCAGAAGGGTCAACAGCTAAGCCATAACGTTCAGAAAGAGCCTTGATTTCTTTGCTAGCTCCAGCGATATCTAGCACACCATTTTTAGTCAATTCACTACCTAAAATGATGTTTTCAGCCACTGTGAAGGCTTCTACCAGCATAAAGTGCTGGTGAACCATTCCGATTCCCAAGCTAGCTGCTTTAGATGGTGAGTCGAGGTTGACAACTTGACCGTTGACCACAATTTCACCACTGGTTGGTTCAAGAAGCCCTGCTAACATGTTCATGAGCGTGGACTTTCCAGCCCCATTTTCTCCTAAAAGTGCATGAATTTCACCTTTTCGTAGGTGCAGGTTGATTTTGTCGTTGGCAACAAATTCACCAAACACCTTGGTAATATCACGCATCTCAATGACATTTTCGTGTGCCATGTGCTCTTCCTTTCAGAGTCTTATTTTATTTCAATAAAACTTGCTAGTTTCTCTAGTAGCAAGCTTTACTGAGACAAAATGACTTTGTCTCAACTCTTAAAAAAGCGGCCGAGGGCCGCTTCCTAAGAAATGACTTCCATCCATTATTTTTCAGGAACTTTTACGCTTCCATCAAGGATTTTAGCTTTTGCATCTTCGACAGCTTTTTTACCTTCTTCTGAAAGGTTTGTAACTGCCAAGTCAACCCCTTTATCTTTCAATGAGTAAACGATCACTTGACCGCCAGGGAATTCACCTTTTTCTGCCTTGTTAGCAATATCTTTTACAGTTGTACCAACTTGTTTCAAAGTAGATACAAGAACGAAGTTTGATTCTTTGCCATCTTTAGAAGTGTATTTACCTTCTGCTTCTTGGTCACGGTCAACACCGATAACCCAAACTTTTTCATTTTCAGGACGGCTTTCGTTCAATGATTTAGCTTCTGCAAAGACACCAGCACCTGTTCCACCTGCTGCTTGGTAAACAACGTCTGCACCAGCTGCGTATTGTGCCGCTGCAATTGTTTTACCTTTAGCAGCATCACCAAATGAACCAGCATAGTCAACTTGTACTTTGATAGATGGGTCTACTGATTCAACACCAGCTTTAAATCCAGCTGCAAAACGTGAGATAACTTCAGATTCGATACCACCTACAAAACCAACTTGTTTTGTTTTAGTTGTTTTAGCCGCTGCAACACCCGCAAGGTAAGCCGCTTCATTATCAGCAAATGTTACACTAGCAACATTCTTTTGATCTTTAATCACATCATCAATCAAGACATAGTTCAAGTCAGAGTGGTCTTTTGCTGCTTCTTCAACCGCATTGTGAAGGGCAAAACCAACACCGAAGATTAGGTTGTAACTTCCAGCCGCTTGTTGCAAGTTGTTAGCGTAGTCAGCTTCACTTGTTGATTGGAAGTAAGTGAAACCTTTATCTTTTGAAAGATTGTGTTCTTTACCCCAGTCTTGCAAACCTTCCCAAGCTGATTGGTTGAATGATTTATCATCAACACCACCAGTATCAGTGACGATAGCTGCCTTTGTCTTCACATCAGAAGATGAAGCTGCGTTACGAGAAGAGCGGTTACCACATGCAGCAAGTCCAACTGCTGCCACTGCAACTAGACCAAGGCCTAGCCATTGTTTCTTGTTCATTACTGAACCTCCTAAATAAGATGTGCAACGATGTTGCAAGTATGGATTGATTGGCCACAAGGACCGTGTCACTCAAAGAGCGACCCAGACTAGTTTAAGTCTGTAAAAGAGTATGGAAGTAACTCCCCGACCGTCATCTCGACCGTCGATTTATCTTTTGCGACTAAGGTTACTTTTAGATCTTGTTCAAAAAATTCAGCCATCACTTGGCGACAAGCACCACATGGTGAGATTGGTTTTTCAGTCTGTCCATAGACAATCAATTCTGAAAACTCTCTTTGTCCTTCGGAAACTGCTTTAAAAATCGCTGTACGTTCTCCACAGTTGGTCAAAGAATAACTAGCATTCTCGATATTGACACCTGTATAAATACTATCATCTTTTGCGACTAGAACAGCACTGACCGGAAAGTGGGAATAGGGTACATAGGCTTTCTTGCTGGTTTCAATTGCTAGTTCAATCAACTCAGTAGTCGCCATCTGCCAATTCTCCTTTTAAAATGGCTACCCCAGCTGATGTTCCAATACGGGTCGCCCCTGCTTCAACAAAGGCAAGAGCATCTGCATAAGAACGGGCTCCGCCAGCAGCCTTGACTCCCATATCAGGTCCAACTGTTTCACGCATTAATCTAACATCTGCTACTGTAGCGCCACCAGTTGAAAAGCCAGTAGATGTTTTCACAAAATCAGCTCCCGCTTTTTGGGATAATTGACAAGCCACAACTTTTTCTTGATCTGTCAGAAGGCAAGCTTCAATAATGACTTTCACTAACTTGTCACCACTTGCTTCTACTACTGCGCGAATATCCGACTCAACCAAATCAAGATTACCTGATTTGAGAGCTCCAACATTGATCACCATATCAATCTCATCTGCACCATTTTGGATAACTTCTTTTGTTTCAAAAGCTTTCACAGTTGAAGTTGTTGCTCCCAAGGGGAAACCTACTACTGTGCAGACCTTGACATCTGTGTCTTCAAGACCTTTTTTAGCATGTTCAACCCAGGTCGGATTAACGCAAACACTGGCAAAATCATACTCTCTAGCTTCAGACAACAAACAATCAATTTGATTTTCTGTTGCATCCTGTTTTAAAAGCGTATGATCGATATATTTATTTAATTTCATATTCGGATTCTCCTGCGGTTTATGAGATAATTTCTATAATTTCTCGTAAACTTTGCACCCTATCATTTATTTTAACATATTTTTGAAAATCTGTAACTAGCTGAGGAGAAATTTTTCCATTTGTATATACTTTTGCAACAATTTCTCCCTTTTGAACGGAGTCTCCAACCTTCTTTTCAAAAACAATTCCAGTTTCATAGTCCAAATCATCAGTCTTGACTGCACGGCCCGCACCCAGTCTCATAGCATAAAGCCCAAATTCCATAGCTGGTAGAGCTGAAATGACACCCGTTTCCTGAGCAGGGATTTCCACCACATGGGCCACATTTACAGGACGATAGAGGTCTTCCAAGTCTCCACCTTGGGCTTGGACCATTTCCTCAAACTTAGCCAGCGCTTGACCATTTTCAAGATGTTGGTGAACTTCTTCAACTGTCTTGTTTACATTTGCCAAGTCAAGCATAATTTGAGCCAATTCACAGATGAAGTGGGTAATATCCTGGCGGCCTTGACCTTGTAAAATATCCAGTGCTTCAAGGATCTCCAGACGATTTCCAATCGCTCGTCCCAAGGGCTGACTCATATCCGTAATCACTGCTACCGTTTTCCGACCAACAGCCTTACCAAGATCCACCATGGTTTGAGCCAATTCACGCGCCTCATCAACCGTCTTCATGAAGGCACCCTCACCGACAGTCACGTCTAGCAAAATAGCATCTGCCCCTGCCGCAATTTTCTTGCTCATCACCGAACTCGCAATCAAAGGAATAGTGTCGACAGTTGCGGTCACATCACGAAGCGCATAGAGAAGCTTATCTGCTTTGACCAGCTGGTCTGATTGCCCAATGACAGATACATCAATATCCTGCACTTGTTCAATAAAATCCTCTTGACTACGTTCTACTTGATAGCCCTTAATGGACTCCAATTTATCGATTGTACCACCCGTATGACCAAGACCACGACCACTCATTTTTGCCACAGGCACACCGAAGCTAGCAACAAGAGGAGCTAAAATCAAGGTCACCTTATCACCAACACCACCTGTGGAATGCTTGTCAACCTTAACTCCATCAATAGCAGATAAATCAAACTCTTGCCCTGTCTTGACCATATTCATAGTTAGGTCAGAGATTTCTCGAGTCGTCATTCCTTTGAAATAAACAGCCATAGCAAAAGCAGACATCTGATAATCAGGGACAGTTCCTGACACATAGCCTTCTACCAGCCATTCAATTTCACTCGAAGTCAGTTCTTGACCATCTCGTTTCTTTTGGATTAAATCAACTGCTCTCATTCGTTCACACTTCTAAGGATATAGTATCCCTTATCTTTTTTGACAATTTCACAATTGCCAAACACATCTTCCATCTTGGACTTGGCACTTGGAGCCCCTTGTTTTTTCTGGATAACGATTGTTAAATCTCCACCAGTTTCCAAGAAATCCTTACTTTTCTCAATGATTTCATGAACCACTTGCTTGCCCGCACGGATAGGAGGATTGGAAATGACATGGTCAAATTTACCTTCAACTTGTTCATAGATGTTGGACTGGAAAATCGTCGCTGCTACTTTATTTCGTTCAGCATTTTGTCGCGCCAAATCCAAGGCACGATTATTAATATCGACCATGGTCGCCTGAACTCCATAAGCCTTAGCCAAAGACAAGCCCAAAGGCCCGTAACCACAACCTACATCAAGGACAGTTTCTCCTTGGTTGACCTCAAGACACTTGAGCAAGAGTTGACTTCCAAAGTCAACCATTTTCTTGCTAAAAACACCCGCATCCGTTAAAAAGGTCATTTTTTCTCCCAACAAGTCCACTATCAACTCATGAATGTCGTGAGCAGCGTCAGGATTTTCTGCATAATACATTTTACTCATGAAACTATTTTACCATAATTTGACTTAAATTGTAAATCGTTTACAAATTGCTAATAAAACGAAAAAGACTGAGGAAAACTAGTCAAGAAGACCTTTTCTTCAATCTCTTTCAACACTTTTAAATGAATGATAAAGCATTTTAGAACTAGAAATATCACAGTCAAGATAAAACAACAAATTTATTGTCTATAATCAAGTGCATTTTCATGACTATTGCTTAACCTTCAAATACTTTATTATTAACAAAATTCCCAACAAAATATTTAGATAAAAACCCAACTGATAAGTTTGTGTCAGGATTTCCAAACTTGTCCAAAGTCGTATCAAATCTTCTAGTGACATGCGGAAGAAATATCCCTCTGTAGCAATCCATAGGACTAAAAAGACATAACTACCAGCAGCAAGCCATTTCGTCCACCGTTTTTTTAGGAAGAAAGCAATCAAGAGCGAACAGATAAAGAAAATTGTTATAATGGCATGTTCCATCAAAAAAGTAAAACCGTAATAGGTTTCCACAAAGCGTCTACCATTATCCGCATTCGCCCCTTTTATAAAAGGTAGTGCAAAACTTAAAATAAAACAGAGTTCCAATATGTAACGTTTTAAGATTTTCATAGTACACCTCCTATATGTTGTGAACTAAAAATCCTCCTTTTATTAGCTCATAAATCAGTAGAATCTATCTCCTACTTCATCATTAAATTGTTCAGTCTCTATCTATCTCTATTATACGATATTTGATTACTATCATCAAGAAACCGCTTTATTTTTTTAGCTTTTTATGGTATGATAGACAAAATATCTAGGGGAAAACACATGACCAACGAATTTTTACATTTTGAAAAAATCAGTCGCCAGACTTGGCAATCTTTACATCGAAAGACGACACCTCCTTTGACAGAAGAGGAATTAGAATCCATCAAGAGTTTTAATGACCAGATTAGCCTGCAGGATGTAACCGATGTCTATCTTCCCCTAGCCCATCTCATCCAGATTTACAAGCGTACCAAGGATGATTTGGCCTTTTCAAAAGGGATTTTCCTTCAACGTGAAAGTAAATCCCAGCCTTTTATCATTGGAGTTTCTGGTAGTGTTGCCGTTGGAAAATCTACAACCAGCCGCTTACTTCAAATCCTACTATCCCGTACCCTTACAGATGCTACAGTTGAGTTGGTAACAACTGACGGCTTTCTCTACCCCAACCAGACCTTGATTGAACAAGGGATTTTAAATCGTAAGGGATTTCCTGAAAGCTATGATATGGAAGCTCTTCTCAACTTCTTGGACCGCATCAAAAATGGACAAGATGTGGATATTCCTGTCTATTCTCATGAAGTCTACGACATCGTCCCTGAGAAAATACAAAACGTCAAAGCTACTGACTTTGTGATTGTCGAAGGGATTAATGTCTTTCAGAATCCACAAAACGAGCGTCTCTATATCACTGACTTCTTTGACTTTTCAATCTATGTTGATGCCTCAGTAGATGACATCGAAAGTTGGTATCTCGACCGTTTCTTGAAAATTCTGAGCCTAGCCCAAAACGACCCTGATAGCTACTATTATCGTTTTACTCAAATGCCGATTGGGGAAGTGGAGGCCTTTGCTCATCAGGTCTGGACCAGTATCAATCTCACAAATCTGCAAAATTATATTGAACCAACTAGAAATCGTGCGGAAGTGATTCTTCATAAAACAAAGAACCATGAAATCGATGAAATTTACTTAAAAAAATAATTTTCCCTTGTCAAAACGTAAGTTTTCAGATATAATGGTATAGTTAGTAAATATGGAGGTAAGAACATTGGCAAACATTAAATCAGCTATCAAACGCGCTGAATTGAACGTTAAACAAAACGAAAAGAACTCAGCTCAAAAATCAGCTATGCGTACTGCTATCAAAGCTTTCGAAGCAAACCCATCTGAAGAACTTTTCCGTGCTGCTAGCTCAGCTATCGATAAAGCAGAAACTAAAGGTTTGATTCACAAAAACAAAGCAAGCCGCGATAAAGCTCGTCTTTCAGCTAAACTTGCTAAATAAGAAACAGTCCATAGAGGCTGTTTTTTTGTCTCCAAATAGGAAAAGGTAGAAAATGAAAATCGCAATTATCGGATATTCTGGTTCTGGTAAGTCAACTCTAGCAGAAAAATTATCTAACCACTACTCCATCCCAAAACTTCACATGGACACACTCCAATTTCAACCTGGTTGGCAAGACAGTGACCGTGAATGGATGTTGACCGAGATGAAAAACTTTCTCACCAAGCAGGAATCTTGGGTTATCGATGGTAATTATTCTTGGTGCTATTACGAAGAGAGAATGCAGGAAGCTGACCAGATCATCTTTTTAAACTTCTCTGCTTGGAATTGTTTGCTAAGAGCCTTTAAGCGCTATTTAAAATACAGAGGAAAAGTGAGAGAAAGTATGGCTAAGGGATGCCCCGAGCAATTCAACTGGGAATTTATTCGTTGGATTCTCTGGGATGGTCGAACAAAAAATGCTAAGGAAAGATACCAAAAATTAAGTGATACCTACCCTGAAAAGATGTATATTCTCCATTCTCAAGCAGAGATTGATTATTTCTTGCAATCTCTTAAAAAATAGACAATAGAGTAACATTCATTAAGGACAGTATGTAGTGAATGACTAAAAAAGGAAGATTTTCATTCAGAAAATCTTCCTTTTGTGTTCTCTTTTATTCAGCAATTAAGGTTTCTAGGCCAACCTTCATCATATCGGTGAAGGTATTTTGGCGTTCTTCTGCAGTTGTGTCTTCGTCAGGATTGACCAAGCTATCAGAAATGGTCATGATAGCAAGGGCATCAACATGGTATTGAGCAGCAAGATAGTAAAGAGCTGCTGCTTCCATTTCCACAGCCTTGACTCCCCATTTACCAAGCTCGATGTTCTTTTCAAAATAGTTTGAGTAAAAGACATCTGACGACAAAACGTTCCCAACGTGGGTGGTCATACCAAGTTCTTTGGCAATATGGTAGGCCTTATCTAGCAAATCAAAACTAGAGATTTGTGGGAAATCGTACTGTGGCCAGTCGTTGCGGATGATGTTTGAGTTGGTTGCTGCTGCCTGCGCCAAAACCAATTCACGGACATGGACATCTTCGTTTAAGGAACCAGCAGTTCCCACACGAATCAATTTCTTAACACCGTAGTCTACAATTAACTCACGCGCATAAATCGAAATTGATGGCATTCCCATCCCAGTTCCCATGACAGATACACGGTGACCCTTGTAAGTACCAGTGTAACCAAACATGTTACGCACTTCGTTAAAACAAACAGCATCTTCAAGGAAATTCTCCGCAATAAACTTAGCACGAAGAGGATCCCCAGGAAGAAGAATTTTATCAGCAATTTCACCCTGCTGAGCAGCAATATGGATAGACATAATATAAGATACCAAACCCGTCAAAAAGCAAAGGGAAAATAGGAGTTGGGTGCAGTGAGCGATGCTCGCTAGACCAACTATCTTTTTCCCACTGCTTTTAGGGTGGGTTCAATTCCTTTCTTTCTTAATTTTGATGATATTGAGAAGATTAGACCGGTTTCAATTCAAATCCGAACTCCCCTTCTCTTCTGAGTTTTTAGAAAAGTTTTCCGCTCGTGTTCAAATTAGAACATCTCGCTCTACCTTTCTTTTTTTATTTTTATATTTCATAGCTAGGAAAAATCGGATTCAACAATGACTCCGATAATCCTACTACATTTTTATTTAAAACAGTTATAAATAAATTGAGAGTATTTTTTTATCTTTTAAATCAAATCCTTGATTAGAAGAAATGGGCATTTCCTACCTAATTACTTTATTCTTTGACTTCTGACACAGTATGTTAGCCCAAGAAAAACGGTCTAATATTTTTGCAAATTCATAGGCTAAAACAGCTGTTACTAAGATATACGGAAGAGATTCTATACCTAGCCCAGTGAAGCCTATTACTAATCCAGTTGCAGACCAGGGAGCCCTCAAGGTCACAGACAAAAAGCAAACAGATCCCAAAAGCAAAATGCTTGGCTGGCTATCCCCACCTAGAATCATTCCAAAGAGAGCAGCTCCAGCCATCCCCAAGGCAAAAGATGGCGTAAGTGTACCACCATAGGCCCCTGCCCACAGAGTAATAAGAACAACTAATGCTTTTAATATAAACAAAAGGAGTACTGTTTTGCCATTGCTACCATTCAATACTTCCTGAGCCATCATACGTCCATTTCCAAGTAGATGTGGAAAATAACTTGCTAATCCAATAAGAAAAAGAAAAGCTGAGGGCAATGTTAGAAGTATTCGTTTATCTTTTATTCTGTTTGAAGACGCTGCCTTACTTAAGCGACCAAAAAGCCAAGCTAGTGGGGTTAAGAAAAGAAGTAATAAGGGAATAATCCATATTTGCTTTAAGGACCATGTGATGGCTGGAGTCTGGTAGAGAGCCTGATCTGAAATAACCAAGCCTGCTATATAGGTTGAAACATAGGTAGTCAAACCGACTAAGACAAATCGTTTAATAGATAGAGAAATTCCTAGGGTTTCAAAAACAAAGAAGACACTTGTTAATGGAACCTGATAAACAGCCGCTAAACCAGCACCAGCACCACAAGCAAGCAGGAAGATACGATCCTTCATAGACAGTATACATATTTTTCCAATTTGTCCTGCAAATAGAGTCCCAATCTCTCGTGGTGCAGCTTCTTTGCCAATAGGGGCTCCCCCTCCAACTGCAATAATCTGCCAAATTGAATGAAATAGCTGTTTTAGAAAATGAAGCTTGTATTGTGAAGTCTCATCCTTCATCTGAGCTTTGATGGAATAAATCTTCGACCCTTTTTGCAAGAAATACCAGACCAAGGATGAGCCAAGACCCACGATTATTAAACTTAGTTCTATCCGTGAGGAGGAAACTCCATCTGTCAAAAATCCACTATGATGTTCTGACTGACCAAAAGCTAGACTCTCTACTATCTCTAAAAGATAATGGAGAAAAATACCAGATAAACCCGAAACTATTCCTTGTAGAATCACTGCTAGGAATAATCTAAAATTATAAGGAATCTTTCGAAAAAATCTCCTCAAGTCCTTTAACATGATTACAATTCTGCAAGAATCGCTTTAAGCAAGCCCTTGAAATCACCTTTGACACGTTCGGTTACTTCTACAACTTCTTCGTGGTTGAGTTCTTCTTGGAATCCAGCTGCAAAGTTAGTAATACATGAAATTCCTAGAACTTTCAAGCCTGAGTGTGCTGCCACAATAACTTCAGGAACAGTGGACATACCAACTGCATCTGCTCCCAGTGTCTTATAGGCGCGAATTTCTGCTGGTGTTTCATAAGTTGGACCAGTAACACCGATATAGACACCTTCATCAAGCTTGATACCAAGTTTTTTAGCCACTTCATGGGCAGTAGCACGGTATTCTGGTGTGTAGGCCTTAGACATATCTGGGAAACGAGGACCAAAGTCATCCAAGTTTTCACCCATCAATGGGTTTTGACCTGTCATGTTGATATGGTCTGAGATAGCCATCAAGGTACCAGGACCAAATCCAATACCTCCAGCTGCATTGGTTACAATGACACCTTCGCATCCGAGAACTTTCATCACACGTACTGGGAAAGTCACGACTTCAAGAGGATTTCCTTCGTAGAAATGGAAACGCCCTTGAAGAGCTAAGACCTTGCGACCTGCAAGTTCACCATATACCAATTTCCCAGCGTGTCCGACTACTGTAGAGCGGCCCCAGTTTGGAATATCTGCATAGTCTACTACAACAGGATTTTCGATTTCTTCTGCCAGTTCTCCAAGTCCTGATCCAAGGATTAGACCGAACTCAGGTGCTTGGATTCCCTTGTCTTTCAGGAAGGCAGCTGTTTCATTGATTTTATCTAAAAATGTCATTGTGTGTCTCCTTTATTATTTTTAGCATTTGACCGATTTTGTCAAAAGTTTTAGCATTGCGAATGGTGATGTTGCGATAAAAAGGCATCTTGAGCAAGTACTTATGATAGGCAGTTGCATAGTAGGATTCTTCAGAAAATTTCCCCCAGAAAATACCAAGTTTTCCAAAATGAACGACTTCATCTTCCAGTTCCAAATTGTCTACTTTCTCAATGACTTGAGTCACATCCAAGCCCTCCGTGTAAAAGAGGACATCCTTTCGTGCCAAATCTTTGGTCCACCAATCTGGCAGATTCTTCAGCTCTTCTTCATAATCTTCCTGACTCAGCAAAGAAAAGCTCTGAATAAATGGATAATGGACTGCAAAGAAAGCCTCTAACATTTCGACCAATCGGGCTTTGGCATCTGTCGAAGTAAAGAAAATATTGCCACTGTTGATGTAGGTTTCAACTTTTTCCAGTCCCAACTCTGTCAATTCTTGACGAAGTTGCGCCATGACAACTTTATTTTTCCCACCGACATTAATGCCCCTTACCAGTAAAGCATAGCGTTTCATCTTATACCAATTTATCTAAGAAACTTTCCCCGATCATGGCTGTTTCAACACCAAAGTTATCCGCAACAGTCGCTGAGATATCTGCGAAATGACTGACAGGCAGTAAACCATTTCCTTTAAAGGCAGGGCTATAGGCCAACAATGGAATATATTCACGAGTGTGGTCTGTTCCTGCATACGTTGGGTCATTTCCATGGTCCGCAGTAATCAAGAGAAGGTCGTTCTCTCTCATGGCTGCGATAATTTCAGGCAAGCGTTCATCGAACTCATGCAAGCAATCACGGTAACCATGAGCATTACGACGGTGGCCGTAAAGGGCATCAAAGTCAACCAAGTTTGTGAATGAGAATCCTTTTTCAAACTCAGCAAGGCCCATGGTCTTCAATAGTGTATCAATTCCATGACTATTTGACTTGTTGTGACCCATGTCATGGTTAATACCAGCACCGTTAAAGATATCGTTGATTTTACCAACAGCATAAGTATCGATACCAGCTTCATTCAATTTATCCAAAACAGTTGGGGCAAATGGAGATACAGCCAAATCACGACGGTTTGCAGTACGAGTGAAGTTACCTGGTTCACCTACATAAGGACGAGCAATGATACGACCAAGAAGGGCCGGGCGCTCAAGCGTAATCGAACGAGCGTACTCACAGATACGGTAGAGTTCATCCAGAGGAATGATGTCTTCGTGAGCAGCAATTTGCAAAACAGGATCAGCTGAAGTATAGATAATCAACTCTCCAGTTTCCATTTGACGTGGTCCAAAATCATCGATAACTGCTGTTCCTGAGTAAGGTTTGTTGGCTTCACGAATGACCTTGCGTCCTGAGAATTCTTCAATTTTTATCAAGATTTCTTCTGGGAATCCGTTCCAGAAAGTATCGAAAGGCTCAGTGATATTGAGTCCCATGATCTCCCAGTGTCCAGTCATAGTATCCTTACCAAGAGATACTTCTTCTAATTTTGTTGCATATCCAGTTGGATTACTTTCTGCCGGTACAGTCTTAAGAGGAGTTTCACGAGGAATATTTCCTAGACCGATTTTAGCCATATTTGGCACATTCAAACCAACTGTTTTTGAAATGTGTCCCAATGTGTCAGAAGCCCCATCTGGAACCCCTGCATTGACAAAGTTATTAGCATCTGGTGCAGCACCAATTCCCACAGAATCTAGTACTACCAAGTGAATACGATTAAATTTTGACATAGTGTATCTCCTTATTATTTTGATTATTTTGCTTTTGTTGAAGTTAAAATCTGAACTCCATCTTGTCCAGCAACGATGATCTTATCTACCATTTGGTTAAATAAGCCGTGTTCTACAACACCAACGACATGGTCCAATTCTTGCCCAAAGGCAATTGGATTTTCAATGACATCTAAGGCAAGGTCAATGATAAAATTCTGCATATCTGTCACAAAACGTTGACCGTCTTTTTCACGGAAACTTGGTTTGTAGCCAGCTCGCTCAAAACGACGAAAAACCTGTTCTGCGCCATACTGAACCACTTCTACTGGCAATTTAAAAGCACCTAGTTTGTCTACCATCTTGCTTTCATCCACCACCCAAATGTATTCTTTTGAGGGCGTTGCGACAACCTTCTCCATGAGAAGGGCACCTCCACCGCCTTTGATTCCGTTAAACTGACTATCCACTTCGTCCGCCCCATCGACTGTCACATCGACAAAATCCACTTGGTCAATAGACTTGAGTGGGATCTTAAGACCTTCAGCCTGTTTACTAGTCACGCTAGAAGTTGTTACTGCTGTAATCTGCAATCCCTCTTCCTTGATACGACGACCAATTTCTTCGACAAAATAGTAGGCAGTAGAACCCGTTCCCAGTCCGACAACCATGCCATCCTTGACAAACTCAGCAGCCTTGATGCCTGCCATTTTCTTCAGATTTTCCACTCAAACACCTCCATTAAAGAGCTATTTCTATTATAACATGTATCCGTTTTTATTTCATGGATACACTAGAAAAACCCGAACATTTTTATTTTTATGTCCACCTTGTTTTGGTAGTTAGAATCTTAGTTATGAGAACTTGTAGATAAAAACATGTCCTAGCCCAAAGCAGCAACAGTTGATTTTTTATCATAAAGATGATTAAATAGTTAAGTACAGAAAAGGAGAAATAAGATGAACCCATTAGATTTGTTTAACCAAGTAAAAGAATTAATCGAAACAAAAGATTTCGAAGCTGCAAAAACATTTGTTGCAGAAAATCAAGACCAACTTGGAGAATACTTCTCTCAAGCTCAGCAGTTGATTTCTGGCTCTGAAGGTCTAGATGGCCTCGTTGGAAAGATTAAAGGATTTTTCTAAAAGATATAAAGGCGCCTGAACGATCAGGTGCCTTTTTGAGATATTTTATTCATTACTTTAGGAAGACAATTACTAATTTCCGTTGGCAAGACCACATAATGTTCTTGAGCTAGTTCTTGAGCAATAGCTGAATGAAGATGTGTTGCTACTGCCACACGTTCGTAGAGACTGGCCTGTCGAAATTGGCCTGCAAATCCTGCGATCATCCCAGCCAGAGTATCTCCCATTCCCCCAGTCGCCTGATAGGGACCGCCAACCTGTAACTGGTAATAATCAGATTGGCCAGCTTGCCAAATACGAGTAGCTGGACCTTTTTCTACCAAAATTGTTCCTTGAGGGAAAGAAGTCAGGGCACTAGCTGTTGCATCTTCGCTTTGATTTTCAATCGTAATACCAGACAGCTTTTCCCATTCTTTTTGGTGGGGAGTTAGGATAAGCTGATTAGATAGAAATGATAAACTTGTTCTAGCAAGAATGGTCAGGGCACCACCATCTACAATCAAAATCTGTTTTTGGCTTAAATTAACAAAGACTTGTTTGACTAGATCTTCTCCAAAAGCATCGTCTTGTAAACCAGGCCCCAGCAGGACAACTTCTGCCTTCTCCAATTGCTCTTTTAACAATTGCTGGTCTTGAAGAGAAAAGGCCATAGCCTCAGGTAAATGACTGTGCAAAGCTGGGATATTTTCCCTATCTGTTCCAACAGTCACCAATCCTGCACCGCTTTTTACAGCTGCTAAAGTAGCCATGATGATGGCACCACCATAAGGATAGGTACCACCTAGCAACAGCAAACGACCGTAGTTTCCTTTATGACTTGCACGAGAACGTTCAATAATGACTTTTTCTAGTAAGGTTTGATCAATAACTTTCATCGTTTTTTCCTCAACTATCCTTTATCTGATTGTTTTAAAACAACTTGATAGACTTTCTTAGTCCACTCTTCTAAGTCTTCTCCAGCATATTCAAGATAATGCACCCTATCTTGTATTTTAGTTGGAATAATATTTTCAAATTGGCTCTTATTATGAGTTGGAATAATGCAAATATACAACTCACTAAATAAATTCACCATGTCCTTAATTTTTGCAACATGGTAGCCATCAAAAATATAACCAGTAACTTTAATTAAATCTGTATAGATAAAATGAAAACTCACTCCAGGAATAAACTTGTCTTGTAATTCTTTCTTTGAAGGAGCTCGACCTAATAAACGCTCCATTGCTAATCGATAACCAGAACTTGTATTTGACCACCCTAACATGACATAGTCAAAATAATCTATCGGATCCGATGCAGCATTTCGACTATCCAAAACCAACTCCTCAGCATCTCGCCCAAAGGCTTTCACAGCAGATAAGAGCTGACCTGTTTTAAAGATAGAAATCGCTGCATCTATAGTCGTAGTATGACTACAGTAGTCTGAAGTCACTAACCTCTTATGTAGATCATAAGTCGAGGCTACTCTTTTATCTGTAGGGGTAAATGGTGGAAAAAAGGGATGCTGACAGATGTAATCTAAAATTTCTTTTTTTAAACAAGAATCAGCACACTCAATACTTGTTTGACGTTTATGAAGTTTTTCGTAAGCTATAAATTTAGCAATTTTTTCTAATTCCCACTCTTGAATATTTGGATAATAAATTAGTGCTAAGTAGTATATTCCATCCCATTGTAAACTATATTCCCCATTATAAATTTTTAAAATCATCTAATCACCTCACTCCATTATACAACAAAAAGGAGGCGCAGACCTCCTTTTGTAATCTTATATCGAAAATTTAATATTCATGTCTGCCATTTTAGATATAGCTATAGAAAATACACTATCTTAAGCGATTTTTCTCTTATTTGCTATCCAATGTCCGAAGTGCTGCTTGATAAGTTTGCTCCATTAGCATAGTAATGGTCATAGGACCAACACCTCCAGGAACTGGCGTGATATGGCTAGCAAGTGGTGCAACCGCCTCATAATCAACATCCCCACAAAGCTTGCCATTTTCATCTCGGTTCATCCCAACGTCAATGACAACCGCACCTGGTTTCACAAAATCAGGAGTCACAAACTTAGCACGACCAATTGCGACCACCAGAATATCCGCTTTTGCAGCAACCTTAGCTAGATTATGGGTGCGTGAGTGAGTCAAGGTTACTGTCGCATTTTTGGCCAAAAGAAGCTGAGCCATGGGTTTTCCGACGATATTGGAACGACCGATGACGACCGCATTTTTACCTTCCAAGTCAATCCCGTATTCATGAAACATTTCCATAATCCCTGCAGGTGTTGAAGGAATCATGACTGGGTGCCCAGACCAGAGACGTCCCATGTTTAGGGGATGAAAACCATCTACATCCTTTTCAGGATCAATGGCCAATAAAACTGCCTCTTCATCGATATGTTTGGGTAAAGGTAACTGAACCAAAATCCCATGCCAAGCTGGATCTTGATTATATTTGGCAATCAAATCCAACAATTCCGCTTGGGTAATGGTATCTGGAACTCGCACAACTTCACTATGGAAACCAGCTGCAAGTGCTGACCTCTCCTTGTTGCGAACATAGACTTGGCTAGCAGGGTTGTCCCCAACCAAAATCACCACCAAACCAGGTACTAGCCCTGTGTCTTCCTTTAATCTTGCAGTCTTTTCAGCCAGCTGTCCTTGTAACTTAGCTGCTAGAGCCTTCCCATCAATAATCTGTGTCATATCACTTCTCTTTTCTTTCAAATATCTTCCATTATACCAAAAACTGCTAATCCCCTCTAACACTTCTTTCCTAGGAAAGCCTATAGTTGTAAACTATAAGAAAAAGCTCTAATCGAGCTTTTCACTAATCTATATTTTATATATAAAGTTTACTACGAATAACTCCACAAAGCTAATTTATAAAACCTTACTTAAGAAGTCCTTAGTCCGTTGTTCTTGGGTTTGTTCAAAAATCTTTTCAGGTGTTCCGTCTTCAACAACCACACCGTCTGCCATAAAGATGACACGATCTGCAACCTCACGCGCAAATCCCATTTCATGAGTTACGATAACCATGGTCATTCCTGACTTGGCTAGGTCTTGCATAACCGCCAGCACCTCACCTACCATTTCAGGGTCCAGGGCTGAAGTCGGCTCGTCAAAGAGTAAAACATCTGGTTCCATTGCCAAACCACGCGCAATGGCAATCCGCTGTTGCTGGCCACCTGACAAACTCTGTGGATAAGCAGTTGCCTTATCTGGCAAACCAACTTTTTCCAAAAGCTCTTGGGCTCTCTTCTCAGCAACAGCCTTGCTCTCACCTTTGGTCTTGATAGGTGACAAGATGATATTTTCCATCACAGTCATATTAGGAAAGAGATTAAATTGTTGGAAAACCATGCCCATCTTCTCACGCATGGCAAAGAGGTCATTCTTCTTGTCCGTAATATCGACTCCCTCAAAGATAACCTTCCCCTTGGTTGCTTCTTCCAACAAATTCATAGAGCGAAGCAAGGTAGATTTCCCGCTCCCTGAAGGACCGATGATAACAACAACTTCTCCTCTTTTAATCTCGAGGTTGATGCCCTTCAATACTTCATTCTTTCCAAATGATTTATGTAAATTTTCGATTTTTATCAAGGTTTCTGTCATTATTTCTTATCTCCTTGTCCCATACGTTTTTCAAAAGCTTTCAAGGCTACTGTCAAAATAGAAGTCATAATCAAGTAATAAAAGGCTGCAAATAAAAGTGGAGTCAGAGGTAGATAGGTTGTTGTAGAAACTGTTGTAGCCCCATTCCACAACTCCATGACACCGATAGCTGATAAGAGGGAACTATCCTTGATAATAGTGATAAATTCGTTCCCCAAAGCTGGCAAGATATTTTTGATAGCTTGTGGCAAAATTACATAGCGCATCGCATTTTTAGGACGAATCCCTAGCGAATAAGCCGCTTCTAGCTGACCTTTTGGAACCGCATTAATCCCGGCACGAACAGTCTCAGAAACATAAGCACCACTGTTCATAGAGATAATCAAAATCCCTGGAATCAGACGAGAAAGGTCAACACCTAAAATTCCAACCTGAATAGTCGGAGCATTGATGTGCATAAGGGCAAAGGCAATCATAATCTGAACCATCATCGGTGTCCCGCGGAAAATCCAGACGTACAAGTTGGCGAGCCAGACAAGCGGTTTAAACTTTGAACGTTGCCCAAAAGCCAAGACAACACCCAAAATAGTTCCCAAAAAGACAACACAGATAGAAATGAGAACCGTCACGACAGCCCCATAGTTAAAATAAGGTAAATACTTAGGTAAAAAAGAAAAATTCATAGTCACACTGCTTTCTAAAATAGAATACTGTATGATTATAACATGTATTGAATTAAAATTCAAACTTTTTATCCGATTTATTCAAAAAAGTCTTTAAGCTGGTGGAATTAGCGAGAAATCTTAGTTTTTTCTAGTCAAGTTGGCCTCCTTTATGGTAAAATAGTAACGATAAGAAATGAAGGAGAATCAAAATGGAATCACATTTGGTTAGAATCATCAACCGCCTTGAAGCAATGACAAAAGACGGTGGAAATTTAAAACGTAATTTTGAACGCGAAGGAGTTGTTGTTGCAGAAGTTGCATACAGCCATGATGAAGAAAACGGCTCAATCTTTACTCTTCGTGATGTAGAAGCTCGCGAAACGTATACTTTTGATAGCATTGACTTGATTGCAATGGAGATTTACGAACTTCTCTACTAATCTAAAACAAGCCGGGATTGCCCCTGCATGTCTAACCAAAATCCTTTTTGTCTCACAAATAGGATTTTTTTATAACTCAAATTCTCAAAAATTTTCATTGTAACAACTTCTCAAAGCTGCAATCTTTTTACTTGCTTTACACCCCAATCCTGTTATAATGAGAGTATAGAAATTTGACTATTTTTGACCTTTAAACAGGTCAGCCTAAAGAAAGAAATGAGGTAGATGTATGCTTTGTCAAAACTGTAAAATCAACGACTCAACAATTCATCTTTACACCAATCTCAATGGAAAACAAAAACAAATTGACCTCTGTCAAAACTGCTACAAGATTATCAAGACTGATCCTAACAACAGTCTCTTTAAAGGTATGACGGATTTGAACAATCGTGACTTTGATCTTTTCGGCGATTTCTTCAACGACCTAAACAATTTCAGACCTTCTAACAATACTCCTCCAACTCCCCCAACCCAATCAGGTGGAGGCTACGGTGGAAACGGCGGTTATGGCTCCCAAAATCGTGGACCTGCCCAAACTCCGCCTCCTAGCCAAGAAAAAGGCCTGCTAGAAGAATTTGGTATCAATGTAACTGAGATTGCTCGTCGTGGCGATATTGACCCCGTTATTGGACGCGACGATGAGATTATCCGTGTCATCGAGATTCTCAATCGTAGAACCAAGAATAATCCTGTTCTTATCGGTGAACCTGGTGTCGGAAAAACTGCCGTTGTCGAAGGTCTAGCTCAGAAAATTGTTGATGGCGATGTTCCACATAAACTCCAAGGCAAACAAGTCATCCGTTTGGATGTAGTTAGCTTAGTTCAAGGAACGGGTATCCGTGGACAATTTGAAGAACGCATGCAAAAACTCATGGAAGAAATTCGCAAACGTGAGGATATTATCCTCTTTATCGATGAAATCCATGAAATTGTTGGTGCGGGGTCTGCGGGCGATGGCAATATGGACGCAGGAAATATCCTCAAGCCAGCCCTTGCTCGTGGGGAACTGCAACTGGTCGGTGCCACTACCCTCAATGAATACCGTATCATTGAAAAAGATGCTGCCCTAGAGCGTCGTATGCAACCTGTTAAGGTCGATGAACCAACCGTAGAAGAAACAATCACTATCCTCAAAGGAATTCAAAAGAAATACGAAGACTACCACCACGTTCAGTATACCGATGCTGCAATTGAAGCAGCTGCAACTCTTTCCAATCGCTACATCCAAGATCGCTTCTTACCTGACAAGGCCATTGACCTCCTAGATGAAGCAGGTTCTAAGATGAACTTAACCTTGAATTTTGTTGATCCTAAAGTAATTGATCAACGCTTGATTGAGGCTGAAAATCTTAAATCTCAAGCTACACGAGAGGAAGATTTTGAGAAGGCCGCCTACTTCCGCGACCAGATTGCCAAGTATAAGGAAATGCAAAAGAAAAAGGTCACGGACCAAGATACTCCTATCATCAGTGAAAAAACTATTGAGCATATTATCGAGCAGAAAACCAATATCCCTGTAGGTGATTTAAAAGAGAAAGAACAATCGCAACTCATCCATCTAGCCGAAGATCTCAAGTCTCATGTTATTGGACAGGATGATGCTGTCGATAAGATTTCCAAGGCTATTCGCCGGAATCGTGTCGGTCTCGGTACGCCAAACCGCCCAATCGGTAGCTTCCTCTTCGTTGGGCCAACTGGTGTCGGCAAGACAGAACTTTCCAAACAACTAGCTATTGAACTCTTTGGTTCTGCTGACAGCATGATTCGCTTTGACATGAGCGAATACATGGAAAAACATAGTGTGGCTAAGTTGGTCGGTGCCCCTCCAGGTTATGTCGGCTACGAGGAGGCTGGGCAATTAACGGAAAAAGTTCGTCGCAATCCATATTCACTTATTCTCTTGGATGAAGTAGAGAAAGCCCATCCAGATGTTATGCACATGTTCCTTCAAGTCTTGGACGATGGTCGTTTGACAGATGGACAAGGACGTACCGTTAGTTTCAAGGATGCCATCATCATCATGACTTCAAATGCAGGTACAGGTAAGGCCGAAGCCAGCGTTGGATTTGGGGCTGCTAGAGAAGGACGTACCAATTCTGTTCTCGGTGAACTCGGTAACTTCTTTAGCCCAGAGTTTATGAACCGTTTTGATGGTATTATCGAATTTAAGGCTCTCAGCAAAGATAACCTCCTTCAGATTGTCGAGCTTATGCTTGCAGATGTTAACAAACGTCTTTCTAGCAACAACATTCATTTGGATGTAACCGACAAGGTCAAGGAAAAATTGGTTGACCTTGGTTATGATCCAAAAATGGGAGCACGCCCACTTCGTCGTACTATTCAAGACTATATTGAGGACGCAATCACTGACTACTACCTTGAAAATCCAAGCGAAAAAGACCTCAAGGCAGTGATGACCAGCAAGGGTAACATTCAAATCAAATCTGCCAAAAAAGCTGAAGTAAAGACTTCTGAAAAAGAAGTATAAATCCTATAGAAAAGGAGTAGAAAATGAAAATTTTCTGCTCCTTTTTACTAAAATAACTATAAATTCTTGACAGCTAGGCCTTTGTCCATTAAGATAATAATAAAGATAATAGATAATGAGGAAAATGCAATGGCAAACCCAACTTTCGGAGAAAAAAAAGCGAATACAGACTATGTTTCACGCTATGGCGTATATGCAGTTATACCTGATGCTGAACAAAAACAAATTGTTCTTGTTCAAGCACCCAATGGCGCTTGGTTCCTACCAGGTGGCGAAATTGAAGCTGGTGAGAACCATCAGGAAGCCCTAAAACGTGAATTGATTGAAGAGCTTGGCTTCACAGCTGAAATTGGTGCCTATTACGGACAAGCTGACGAATATTTCTACTCTCGTCATCGTGACACCTACTACTACAATCCTGCCTACCTCTATGAAGCAACTTCTTTCAAAGAAGTGCAAAAGCCACTAGAAGACTTTAATCATATTGCCTGGTTCCCTATTGATGAAGCTATTGAAAATCTCAAACGTGGTAGCCATAAATGGGCAATCCAATCATGGAAAAAACAGCATAAGATTGACTAAATCCAGCCACTTTATTCAAAAAGTGCTATAATAGAATTAGAAAATCGGAGGAAATGTTATGAAGCTAATCAATACGACAAACTCACACTCGCAACTTGTTAAAAGCCAGCTAGAAAGTACAGACGCAACCCTTGTTGAGGTCTATTCTGCAGGGAATACCGATGTTATTTTTACCCAAGCTCCGCTTCACTATGAAATCCTCATCTCAAACAAACACCGCGCTATTCGCGAACCTGAAATCGAAGCTATTCAAGAATTTTTCTTGAAACGTAAAATTGATAAGGACTCTATTGATGAGGCCAATATCAAAACCCTCTATTCAGAAAAATTAATTGGAATTTCAATTCCGACCAAATAAAATCTTGGAGAGATTAGAAAGTACTTTGAACCTTATGGAACAAAATTAGGTTTATTTATCTTTTTAAATCATCTCCAATTTTTTATCTTGAAATCTTATCATACAAGATTTTATAGATAATTAAGGAGACAAACATGGGACACATCATATATAGAGAGGCAAGAATTGAAGAAAGCAAAAAAATTGGAAAATTATTAGCCAAGTCTTTTCTTGACTATCCCTTTTTAACGATTATAACTGATGATTTAAAGAAACCTGATTCCTATCCTGCGTTTGTAGAAGCGATGCAAACAATGCTTACCAGAGTCTATATTCAAAAAGGAAACTGTTTAGTTTCGGAACAAGATGGAGAATTACTAGCAGTTGCCCTTTTGCAACAAAAGGATTTCTGTATACTATCCTATCTACGAAATGGTGGAACAAACATTTTTCGCTACATTCGACCACAAAATCTTTTTAAATACTTTGACTTTGTAAAACGTTCCAAAAAACATTTAGAAAAATCTGGAGAGTTTGATTGGTATTTGATGGCCTTAGCTGTCAATGTATCAAATAAAGGGCTGGGAATAGGCAGTACATTTTTGAAACAAGGAATTGAACCCTATGTCAAATCACAAGGCTGTAAGCACTTGGACCTCATTACAAGCACAGCAAGAAATGCCTCATTCTACGAAAAAAATGATTATGTATTACTGGACCATATGGACTTAGAATACGGATCAAAATCAATTGGTAACTGGGCATTTTTAAAAGGCTCTATAATATTTGTAGTGGGTAAATCCCCTATGGATCTTATGGAGCCTTTTTTGTGTAGAAAAAAAGTCCCAT
>NZ_JASOOK010000027.1:0-25373 GCF_030217725.1 Streptococcus sp. UMB1203
CGGGATTCGAACCCGTGTTACCGCCGTGAAAAGGCGGTGTCTTAACCCCTTGACCAACGGACCAGAGTTGTTATTTTCAACTCTTACTATTATACCCACTTTTTAAACTTTGTCAACTACTTTTTTAAAACTTTTTTAACTTTTTTTGAATGACTTCCTAGTGGGTACGGATGTCAAACTCTTTAAACACAATACGTAAGTCTCTTAATACTCTTTGACGACCTCGAAAGCGTTCATTGCTTAAGACGCGTTCTAACTCTTCTTGTTTTTCTTTATTTTGTTTGTTTCTATAATCTCTTAGGGTTTCATGAAAGAGATAATAATCATCTAGCCACAGACCTCCCTCACTTATACGATGACTTATCTCACCCACTTCTTCATAGGGTTCTTTATCATATCTCCGTTTTTGACTTTCTTGTTTACGGAGATAATCTAGAATTCGATTCCGAAATTTTGTTTTGAAATATTTACGTAAGCGTGGAATATCGTCTACTAGCCCTTCTTCACTACTAATCAATTCATGTAGGCAAATCATTCCCTCTTGGTCCCAATCCGATAACTCCCATAAATGAAGGTAATATTCATTTCTACACTTATATACAATTCCCTTGACTTCTTCATACAATTCTTTAAGCATAATCTTCCCCTTTCTGTGTACAGTCTATCAGATTCAGAAACACTTTTGGCACATTTCATCCATTCTGCACCCTTTAGCTCCTCAACTGCACAAAAAAGAGAGGTCTTGCCTCTCTTTGGGTTATAATTCTGCGATTTGGTTTAGGTTTACTTCTGCAACTGTGTCATTACCAAACATAGAGATAATCATTTTCACTTTGTTATTATCAATTTCTGTAATCTTACCAGTGTAGTCTGCAAAAG
Source organism: Streptococcus sp. UMB1203 (assembly GCF_030217725.1). GTDB lineage: Bacteria > Bacillota > Bacilli > Lactobacillales > Streptococcaceae > Streptococcus. The sequence continues at coordinate 880 of NZ_JASOOK010000027.1, forward strand.
CACCATCAATAATACGTACAGTTTGACCAACTTCAACATCGATATCAAACTCTTGTACAGTTTGTCCCATAGAAACCAAGATATCACGAATTTCTTGTTCCAATAATGGAGTTGGTTTTGATCTATTTCCGTGAGATCCGACGAATCCTGTAACATTTGGTGTGTTTCGAACAACAAACCAAGCTTCATCTGTCATGACCATTTCTACAAGAACATAACCTGGAAAGCGATTTTCTTCTACTTCTTTTCTCTTTCCATTTTTTTCAACTTGCACTGTTTGTGTTGGAATTTCAACGCGTAGAATATTATCCAACATATTGTAGGTTTGTGCACGTTGTAATAGATTTTCTTTTACCTTATTTTCATAACCAGAATAAGTTTGTAAGACAAACCATCCTTTATCAAAACTATCCATGATACTTCCTTTCATAATAGAAGACTTTTAGCGGGAATAACTCCACAGTTCTTCTAAAAAATGTTAATAAATCGAATCAAACCTGAAACAATCAACTTGTCAAAAATATAAATAATCACAACAAAGAAAGCAGTGTATTCCATGATAGAACGAAAATCTCTCCAGCTTTCCTTGCGCGTTGGCCATGTTGTGTCTTTAAGAAGTCTAAAAATATCTCCAATAAAACGCATCGCTCTCTCCTATCTCGTTTCTCTGTGTGTAGTATACTTACCACAATGTTTACAAAATTTATTTACTTCTAGTCGTGTTGGCTTGGGGTTTCCACTGATCTTGATTGAATAGTTTCTAGAACCACAAACCGCACAAGCTAGGCTTGCTTTTTTTAGTGCCATAACGCCTCCATCTTATCTATTATAACAAGAAAGCTAGGCTTTGACAAGCATCTTAACGAAATAGATTGACTACCGAATCCCATATTGTTTGTGCTTTTTCCTTAATTTTAGCATCCGAGATAGCACGACTGGCCTCATCCACCAGATTTTGTGCACGACTTCTAATATCAGAAATGGTATCATCCGTCTGATTGGTTTCGTTACTCTGTACTTGATTACTTGTATTGGCTGGTGCAATTCCATTTTGCTTATAAGCATTTTCAACTGTAAAGGTACTTCCTGGCGTATAAGGTAAAATGGTATTTGCAATGTTTCTAAAGACGTGGGCTGCACCGTTTGAAGTAGAACCCGCTAAATAGTGATTTTCATCAGTCGTAGGGAAACCAAGCCAGTGACTGATCACCACATCCGGAGTATAACCAATTACCCACTGGTCACTTGTATATACCGGATTAAAAACTGCTTCAGTTGTACCAGTTTTTCCTGCCATAACATAATCTGCAGGTGATGAACTAATACCTGTTCCGTTTGTGAATGTCCCCAACATCATACTGGTCATCTTGTCAGCTACAGACTTATCAATCACCCGTTTTTGTGAATTCTTATGGCTTGCAATAACTTGTCCACTAGCATTTTCAATTCTACTAATAAAGTGAGCTTCAGGCATTAAACCTTCATTGGCAAAGGCAGCATATGCTTGAGCCATTTGAAGAGGATTGGTTTCGACACCACTTCCCAAGGCGACACCAAGAACACGGTCGACTTTTTCCATGTTGAGTCCAAATTTTTCTCCTGCCTCAAAAGCCTTATCGACACCCAAATCATTAACAGTAGCAACAGCAGGTAGATTAAGCGACTCTGCCAAGGCTTGATACATTGGAACTTCTCGACTCGTTTTGATCCCTGCATAGTTATCTACCTTATAGCTGTCATACTGCATGGTATGGTTATCTAACTGCTTGTTCAAAGCCCAACCTGCTTCAACTGCCGGCGTATAAACAACTAAAGGCTTAATTGTAGAACCAGGGCTACGCTTTGATTGAGTTGCATAGTTGAAATTCCGGAATCCAGTTTTATCATTATCAGCAACTTGACCGACAACCCCACGAACTCCCCCTGTTTTCGGTTCAAGAGCCACACTTCCTGATTGTGCAAATGTTCCATCCTCTGCTCTCGGAAATAGCGCTGTATTTTCATAGACAACCTGCATATTTGCTTGGTAGTTTTGATCCAACTCTGTATAAATGCGGTAGCCATTATTTACGATTTCTTCCTCAGTTAGATTATACTTAGAAACAGCTTCATTAACCACCGCGTCAAAATAAGAGGGGTAACGGTAATCTGAAATTTTCCCTTCATACTTATCATGCAATTGCGAAGTCATATCAACTCCTGCAGCTTCGGTTTCTTGATTTTTATCAATATATCCCGCTGCAACCATATTTTGCAAAACAGTATCGCGACGATTAGTAGAATCTTCTACAGAATTCAAGGGATTATACAGCTCCGGCCCTTTGAGCATGCCTGCTAGAGTAGCAGCTTGATCCAGACTCACTTCTGATGCAGATACTCCAAAGTATTTCTTACTCGCATCTTCTACCCCCCACACACCATTTCCAAAATAAGCGTTGTTTAGGTACATGGTTAGAATTTGATCTTTGCTATATTTTTTTGTTAATTCTAAAGCCAAGAAAAATTCTTTCGCTTTTCTCTCAACAGTTTGATCCTGCGACAGATAGGCATTTTTAGCCAGCTGTTGGGTAATAGTAGAGCCACCACCTGAACGACCAGCAGTGACAATAGCCAAGAAGAAACGACCATAGTTAATCCCGTCATTTTTATAAAAAGAGCGGTCTTCTGTCGCAATAACGGCATTCTGCAAATTTTTACTGATATCAGTCAATTCAACATAAGTTCCTTTTTGACCAGACAAGGCACCAGCCTCCTTTTCTTCACGGTCAAAAATGATAGTCCGAGTTTTCAAGGCATTTTGCAAATCGTTAACATTGGTTGACTTAGCTACAGCAAACAAATAGGTTCCAACTAGCAAGCCTGCACTCAAACCTAGTATAAGGACAATCTTTGTTAGATGATAACGACGCCAGAATTTTCGAATCGGACCCACTTGGGCTAATTTTTTTCGATCACTGCGAGAACGACGCAAGCTAGTAGAATCAGAGTCCTCTAGTTCACTTGTTTCTTTTTTAAAAAGAGAAAGAAATTTCTCGAATAATTTATCTAATTTCATGCGTTTATTTTATCATCTTCATCATAGGAAGACAAGAATTTAGCTATTTCCTATCCAAATAGGGCTTTTTTTGTTACAATATCTGTATGAAATTCACATTTACATTACCAGACTCTCTACCTCAAATGACGGTAAAGCAATTACTTGAGGAACAACTCCTCATCCCTAGAAAAATCCGGCATTTTTTGAGAATCAAGAAACACATTTTGATTAATCAGCGAGAAGTTCATTGGAACGAGACGGTAAATCCTGGAGATGTTTGCCAATTGACTTTTGACGAGGAAGATTATCCCGAAAAAGAAATTCCTTGGGGCAACCCAGACTTAGTTCAGGAAGTTTATCAAGATCAACACTTAGTTATTGTAAACAAACCAGAGGGGATGAAAACGCATGGTAATCAGCCAAACGAAATCGCCCTTCTTAACCATGTCAGTGCCTATGTTGGCCAAACCTGCTATGTCGTTCATCGTCTAGACATGGAAACCAGTGGCTTGGTTCTCTTTGCCAAAAATCCTTTTATCCTGCCTATTCTCAATCGCTTACTGGAGAAAAAAGAGATTTCTAGGGAATATTGGGCACAGGTCGACGGATATATCAACAGCAAAGAACTTGTTTTCAAAGACAAAATCGGGCGTGATCGCCATGACCGCAGAAAACGAGTAGTTGATACAAAAAATGGGCAATATGCTGAAACGCATGTAAGCAGATTAAAGCAATTTCCAAATAAAACTTCCTTGGTTCGTTGCAAGCTAAAGACAGGTCGAACACATCAAATTCGTGTGCACCTTTCGCATCATAATTTCCCTATTTTAGGCGACCCTCTCTATAATAGTAAATCAAAAACAAGTCGGCTTATGCTCCACGCCTTTCGACTGTCCTTTACCCATCCGCTTACATTAGAGAAATTAAGCTTCACTATCCTCTCAGATACTTTCGAAAAAGAATTAAAAAAGAATGGATGATTGCGTCATCCATTTTTCCATATAAGAAAAGCAAGACCAAGAGGCCTTGCTTTTTATCGACTCATGAATTATTTAGCGATTTTTGCGAAGTATTCAAGAGTACGAACAAGTTGTGCAGTGTATGACATTTCGTTGTCGTACCATGATACAACTTTAACCAATTGTTTACCGTCAACGTCAAGAACTTTAGTTTGAGTTGCGTCAAACAATGAACCGTAAGACATACCTAGGATATCTGAAGATACGATTGGATCTTCAGTGTATCCGTATGATTCGTTTGAAGCTGCTTTCATAGCTGCGTTCACTTCGTCAACAGTAACGTTCTTTTCAAGAACTGCTACCAACTCAGTTACAGAACCTGCTGGAACAGGAACACGTTGAGCAGCTCCGTCCAATTTACCGTTCAATTCTGGGATTACAAGACCGATAGCTTTTGCAGCACCAGTTGAGTTAGGAACGATGTTTACAGCACCAGCGCGAGCACGGCGAAGGTCACCACCACGGTGTGGTCCGTCAAGGATCATTTGGTCACCAGTGTAAGCGTGGATAGTAGTCATCAATCCTTCAACAACACCAAAGTTGTCTTGAAGAGCTTTAGCCATTGGAGCCAAGCAGTTTGTAGTACATGAAGCACCTGAGATAACTGTTTCAGTACCGTCAAGAACGTCGTGGTTAGTGTTGAATACAACTGTTTTAACGTCGTTTCCACCAGGAGCAGTGATAACAACTTTTTTAGCTCCACCTTTAAGGTGTTTTTCAGCTGCTTCTTTCTTAGCAAAGAAACCAGTAGCTTCAAGAACGATTTCTACACCGTCAGTAGCCCAGTCGATTTGTTCTGGATCACGTTCAGCAGAAACTTTAACGAATTTACCGTTAACTTCGAATCCACCTTCTTTAACTTCAACAGTACCGTCGAAACGACCTTGAGTTGTGTCGTATTTCAACAAGTGTGCAAGCATAACTGGATCTGTAAGGTCGTTGATGCGTGTAACTTCAACACCTTCTACGTTTTGGATACGACGGAAAGCAAGACGACCGATACGTCCGAAACCGTTAATACCAACTTTAACTACCATTAGTGATTTCCTCCTTATGAAAATCATGAAATTTTTATTGTGAAAAGAGTAACTTGAATCACTACAAATCACCTTTCAACAAACCTATTATATAACTATTTAAGTTTAATTGCAAGTACGGGCATTGTTTTTTGTCTATACCCCACTTATTTTTCTTTCTCCTTTGAAAGCCTATACTGCTGTCTTTCTTTATCTACCTAGTCATTTACCGATTTCCTTTTAAAGTGAAAATAGAAAAGCTAAAAATTATTTTCAATCTTCCAATTCCACAAGAAAAGAGACAGGATAACTCCTGCCTCTAGGCTGATAACAATTATTTACGGCGTCCTGGTCTTTCTTTGTAACCATAGTAAGAATCTTCGATGATTTCTTGCATATGGTCAACCATTGGAAGACGTGGGTTAGCTGGTGAACATTGGTCTTCATAAGCAAGGAAGGCCAATTCACGAGAATGTTCTTTCCATTCTTTTTCATCAATTCCTTGTGCTTTGAAGTTCATTTGGATACCTACGCGCTCACCAAGTTCGTAGACAGCTTTTGCGTAAGATTCCACACCTTCTTCTGGAGTAGAAGCTGGAAGGCCAAGCATGCGTGCGATATCTTGGTATTTTTCATCTGCACGGTAGTAGTTGTACTTAGGCCATGTTGCTGTCTTAGCTGGACGTGTACCGTTGTAGCGGATGACGTATGGAAGCAAGATTGCATTTGTACGACCGTGGATTGTGTGGAATTGCGCACCAATCTTATGGGCCATTGAGTGAGAAATACCTAGGAAGGCATTAGCAAAGGCCATACCAGCGATTGTTGAAGCGTTATGCATTTTCTCACGTGAGTGGAAGTCTGCATTCTTAACTGAGCTTTCAAGGTTTTCAAATACAAGCTTGATGGCTTGAAGTGCAAGACCGTCAGTGTAGTCGCTAGCCATTTGTGATACGTAAGCTTCAGTCGCGTGGGTCAATACGTCCATACCAGTGTCCGCAGCAACAAATCCAGGAATTGTCAATACCAAAGCAGGGTCTACGATTGCCACAGTTGGTGTCAATGAGTAGTCAGCGATTGGATATTTACGGTTATTTGCTTTATCAGAGATAACGGCAAATGGTGTTACTTCAGATCCTGTACCAGATGTAGTTGGGATCGCGATGAATTTAGTCTTCTTACCAAGCAATGGGAATTTGAAGGCACGTTTACGGATATCCATGAATTTTTGGACAAGGTCACGGAAGTCCACTTCTGGTTGTTCGTAGAAGAGCCACATTACTTTAGCAGCATCCATTGGAGATCCACCACCAAGAGCGATGATTGTATCTGGTTTGAAGGCACGCATAATCTCAGTACCACGGTTTACAGTTGTGATATCTGGATCTGGTTCTACATCAGCAAAGATTTGGTAAACAACCTTATTGCGACGAAGATCAAGTTGTTCGATGATACGATCAAGGAAACCAAGCTCTACCATGGCATGGTCAGTAACGATCATGACACGTTCAACGTCACGACATTTTTGAAGGTATTGAATTGAATCACGTTCAAAGTATGTTTTTGAAGGAAGTTTCATCCATTGCATGTTATTTCTCCGTCTTCCGACTTTTTTGATATTCAAGAGGTTAATGGCACTAACGTTATCCCCAACTGAGTTGCGTCCGTAAGAACCACATCCAAGTGTCAATGATGGTAAGAAGGCATTGTAAACGTCCCCGATACCACCGAAAGTAGAAGGTGAGTTACAGATAACACGAATAGCTTTAACAGCTTTACCAAATTCTTTAGTCAATTCTTCGTCAGCTGTATGGATGGCTGCTGAGTGACCAAGACCGTTAAATTCAACCATTTGACGAGCCTTAGTAATACCATCTTCACGGCTTTCAGATTTCAAAACTGCGATAACTGGTGATAATTTTTCACGAGTCAATGGCTCATTTTCACCAACTTCTTTACATTCAGCAGCAAGAATGTTTGTTCCTTCTGGAACTGTAAATCCTGCTTGTTCTGCAATCCAAGTTGCTGGTTTACCAACGATGTCAGCGTTCAATTTTGCACCAGCACAGTTTTTGCTGTTTGCTTTCACGCCAAAGCAGAATTCTTCAAGAAGAGCTTTTTCTTTCTTGTTTACAAAGTAAGTATGGTAAGATTTGAACTCTGCTACAAATTCATCGTAGATTTCTTTGTCAATGATAACCGCTTGTTCAGATGCACAGACCATACCGTTATCAAATGATTTAGACATGACGATATCGTGTGCAGCTTGACGGATATTTGCTGATTTTTCAACATAAGCTGGAACGTTTCCGGCACCTACCCCAAGAGCTGGTTTACCACATGAGTAAGCCGCTTTAACCATGGCATTACCACCAGTTGCAAGAATTGTTGCAACACCTTCGTGGTTCATAAGGGCACTTGTTGCTTCCATAGATGGTTCAGTAATCCATTGCACACAGTTTTCAGGAGCACCAGCTGCAATAGCTGCATCGCGAACGATACGTGCTGCATGAGCAGATGATTCTTGTGCTGATGGGTGGAAGGCAAAGACGATTGGATTACGTGTCTTCAATGAAATCAATGATTTGAAGATTGCTGTTGATGTCGGGTTTGTTGTAGGAGTAATACCACAGACAACACCAACCGGTTCAGCAATAAGAGTCAAACCTGTTACATCGTCTTCTTCGATAACGCCAACTGTTTTAGTGTGGCGCATATTGTTTACTACGTGTTCACAAGCAAACAAGTTCTTAGTTGCTTTGTCTTCAAATACACCACGTCCTGTTTCTTCATAGGCATGTAGAGCCAATTCTCCGTGGGCATCCAAAGCTGCCACTGATGCTTTAGCTACGATGTAGTCGACCTGTTCTTGGTCGAGTTTACGCATTTCCTCAAGAGCAACTAAAGCTTTTTGCACCAAGCCATCGACATGCTTTTCAGCAGCGAGTTTCTTTTCTTCTGGTGTAACAGTTTTTTTATCAGCCATATTTTCCTCCATAGCTTTCAAGGATTTAATCCTTTGTTAATTTTTTCACAAGTTTATTATAACGCATTATTTCAACTTTGTAAACAGTTTCATAAACATTTCACAAAGAATTTTTAGTTACTTGTGAATTTTTTCTCATTATCTTTTCTCCACAAGCTTTTTCTTTAGAGTTTGTGAAATTTATTTCAAAAATTTTTTATTTCACAAACTTGCTTGGAAGAGAGACTTGGAAAGAAAAGGATTTGCAGGTAAGCGCTTACTTAAAGCTTATAACAATACCTCCTTTGATAAGGAGGCCCTATTTTTGTTGAAAAACGCCTTGTTTAAAAGTTCCTTCATAAACGACTTCTTGTTCTGTTGTTAGTTTCCCTTTTCCTTCAGCCTGACCATTTACAAAATCACCTTCGTAGGTCCAGCCTTCTTTAGATTGAAAGGTACCTTTTCCATTGAAGGCTCCATTGCTGAAACCACCTGTATATTGGTCCCCATTTTGGAAAGTAATAGTACCCTGTCCATTCATTTTACCACGGACAAGACTGCCATCGTAAACAATCGTTCCATTATCCAGTTTTAGAACACCTTTTCCAGGAATATTTAGAAAAAAGACGAGTACAGCACAGAAAACAATGGCAACTACTGCTAAAAGCTCTAAACGTGGACGAGTCAGATAGACACGATACTTTTCGTAAAAATTCTTAAGATTTTCCATCTTCACTCTCCCTTTCTAAACGTTCTAACCAAGCCCTGCACCCCTCTTGAACACGTCGATAGGTTTCCTCAAAATCTCCTGTATACCAAGGATCTGGAACACTTTCAGATGCAAATGAGTAAATCTTATCTTGACAGTCTGCTGGACACATCTGACGTAAGTCAGAAACATTTGAAGCATCCATTCCGATAATATAATCAAAAACTTCAAAATCTTCCTTACTAATCTGAAGCGACGTTTTGGCTTTGTCATAGGGAATCTCATATTGTTGAAAAATTCCTTGAGTTCCCTTATGAATCGGATTACCATGTTCCCAAGAGGAAGTCGCTCGACTTTGGATTTCGTAATTATCTGTCATTGATTTCATAACAAACTCAGCCATAGGACTGCGACAAATATTTCCCAGGCAGACAAAGACTAGTTTTTTCATCCCATTTCCTTTCTTTTATAGAAAAACGGGAGTTAGTAGTCCCGTCTTATTTTTCAATTGCGCCTTCTAGTGAAGTTGTTTCTTTCATCGGTAATACTGTCTTGATAGCAGCTAGTTCAAAAGTCAAGTAAACTCCATCTACATCAAGAACGATCGTTCTCTTCTCAGTATCTACTTCATCGACTGTTCCGTAAAGTCCACCGATTGTAATCACTTCATAGCCTTTTTGTAGTTTATTTAAGCTTTCCATACGTTTTTGTGCTTGTTTCTTTTGAGAGCGTTGCATAAAGAACATCAAGCCCAACATCGCTACAAGCATAATTAAAAATGTATAATTTGGATTCATTTTCTTCTCCTTTGTCTTTTACATAGGACTACTATATCAAATTTCAGCTACTTTTACAAGATTGTACCTTGCTTTTCTAGTAAGAAAAACCAGAGCTCGCGCCCTGATTTTTAGAATTATTTCAAATTTTGAACGACTTTTACAAGATTTTCTACAGTAAAGCCATATTCTGCCAATACTTTTGGTGCTGGTGCAGAGGCTCCGAAGGTATCAATACCGAGAACAACACCATCGAGACCAACATATTTGTACCAGTTTTGAGTTGCACCCATTTCGACTGCAACACGACGGCGAACTGCATTTGGAAGAATTTCTTCCTTGTATGCTGCATCTTGTTTATCAAAGACATCTGTAGATGGCATGCTGACTACGCGGACTTTTTCGCCTTGACTAGCCAATTCTTTAGCAGCTGAGACAGCTAGATTGACTTCTGAACCTGTCGCAATCAAGATGGTATCAAAGTCTGCTTCATTTTCATAGACAACATAAGCACCTTTAGCAACCTTGTCGAAGTCTGTTCCCTCTTCAACAGTCAAGTTTTGACGTGTCAAGACAAGAGCAGTTGGTGTTTTCTCACTTGTCACTGCAAGGTACCAAGCTGCTTGAGTTTCACGCGCATCTGCTGGACGGAAAACATTTAGATTTGGCATAGCACGGAGACCTGCTAAGTGTTCAACTGGTTCGTGTGTTGGCCCATCTTCCCCAACTGCAATAGAATCATGGGTAAAGACATAGGTCACAGGAAGTCCTTGCAAGGCTGACAAGCGGACAGCTGCCTTCACATAGTCAGAGAAGACGAAGAAAGTTCCACCGTATACACGAAGTCCACCGTGAAGGGCCATCCCGTTCAAGATCGTTCCCATTGCAAATTCACGAACACCAAACTGAATGTTACGGTTCAAGCGATTGGCATCGTCTTGAAGTCCGTCAGTCTTGATATAAGTCATGTTTGAGTGAGCTAGGTCAGCTGATCCACCTAGGAAGGTTGGTAACTTAGCTGCCACAACGTTCAAAGCATCCTGACTCGAGTTACGAGTTGCTTGAGAGAAACCATTTTCTAAAGCTGGGAAGTCTGCTGGAGTCACTTCAACTGGATCGCGTCCGTCGATGATGGCTTCTACTTCTGCAGCTAGTTCTGGGTGAGCTTCTTTATAATCTGTAACTAATTTTGTCCAAGCTTCATAAGCTGATGCGCCACGGTCTGCAACATGTTCTTTGAAATCAGCGTAAACTTGTTCTGGAATTTCAAATGGTTCGTAGTCCCAACCAAGAGCCTGACGAGTTGCTGCAGTTTCATCTGCTCCAAGAGGAGCCCCATGTACGGCATTAGTTCCTTGTTTGTTTGGAGAACCGTATCCAATAACCGTCTTCACTTCAATCAAAGATGGTTTGCCTGAAGCTTTAGCTGTTTCGATAGCAGCATGGATAGCTTCCAAGTCTGTTCCATCTTCAACCAAGGCAGTATGCCAACCGTAGGCATTGTAACGGTCACGAACACTTTCTGTAAAGGAATCCTTTGTCTCACCATCCAAGTTGATGTCATTTGAATCATAAAGAACAACCAATTTGTCTAGTTTTTGCAAGCCTGCGTATGAAGCCGCCTCACTTGAGACACCTTCCATCAAGTCTCCGTCTCCACAGATAACGTAAGTATAGTGGTCAAAGATATTGTATCCTTCACGGTTATATTTGGCTGCCAAGAAACGTTCTGCTTGGGCAAAACCAGTGGCAGTTGAAATCCCTTGACCTAGAGGACCTGTCGTAGCATCAATCCCTGCTGTATGGCCAAATTCTGGGTGACCTGGTGTTTTTGAACCCCATTGACGGAAGCTCTTGATCTCATCCATGCTGACATCTTCAAAACCAGAAAGGTGAAGAAGGGCATAAAGAAGCATTGAACCATGGCCTGCTGAAAGAATAAAGCGGTCGCGGTTAATCCAGTTTGGTTGAGCTGGATTGATACGAAGTTGTTTTGTAAAGAGGCTGTAAGCCATCGGAGCTGCTCCCATAACCACACCTGGGTGACCTGAGTTGGCTTTATTAATGGCGTCAATACCTAGGAAACGGATTGCATTAACAGATAGATTTGACATAGAATTTCCTTTCTATTTGAGGTGATTAGTGAATCACACATTCTATTTTACTATTATATGAAAAAATACATAGAATAGCAATTAAACAATTCGACGTAAATAAGTATTCTATTTGCTATCCTCTAGTCGCCTGATAGTAGGGAAGTAAGCGTTCATAAGCATCTTCTAATTTTTCTAAAATCACTTCTAAAGATTGATTTTCTATGATAGAAACATCTGATTTCACTAAAACTTTTCGAACTTCCTGACTTCTCAACTTCTCACGTAAAGTACGACGATTTTCTTCGTTCGCATCCCATCTTTGACTTTGATCATCAGAGTAGGCTAGATAATAAATCCCTTTAACGGTTGGAATTTCTAAAACTTTGGCCTGCTTGCCTAAAGTTTGCTCATCTTTCTTGCGCTCGATGAAACTGACTTCTAGTGAGACTCCAAAATCAGAAGAACTTCCGTACAAACGTAAGGCCATCATAGGTTCTGTCACTTTCCCCTCACGCTGTAGATAAGCCCAGAAGTGTGGTCGCAAGCGCTGCGCTTGGTTCATCCACTGGCTAGTCTGTTGAAGTTGCCATTCTGGATGACTTGCTTGAAAGGCTTTAGCCAGTTCTGTAAAAGCCTTTCGAGCCTCTTGGCCTTTGTGGCGCAATTCCAGCATTTTCTCTCGCTCTGCTCCCGCCTTATCAGGATTACGGTACTGCAAATCAGCAAAGTCTAAATAGTCTCTTATCTTATTCAACATTAATTTAATCTCCTCCAGCTAGCAAAAAATCAGGATAACCCTGATTTTACTTATTCTGTATCTACGACAACATAACGATTTGGCTCATCACCTTCAGAGTAACTGGTCACGCCATCCATACGTGAAATAATACGATGAATAATCTTGCGTTCGCTATTTGACATTGGATCTGTCTGATGACTGCGTCCTTCTTCTAAAACACGAGTCGCCAATTTTTGCGCATAGGTCTGCAAGACTTCTGCACGGTGTTCAACATAATCATTGACATTAATAGTAATGTAGAAGGTTCTTGAATAGCGGTTGTAAAGATAATTTTGAGCCAATAGTTGCAAGGCCTTCAAGACTTTACCATGGTAGCCGATAATACGACCTGGTTCGTTAGTATCAATTTGCAAATTGATGCTACGACGGTTATAGTCATTTGAAAGTGTAGCTTCAACATCCATGTCATCAATAATTGTTTGAACATAAGTCGTTACTTCCGTAGCTACTTGTTCAATATCAAAGCTCGGTTCAACTTTTAAGCCCAAGTCTTCTAGTTCTTGACTTTCAGTTTGCTCAGCTTGGTTTTCAATAATAGGAGTTTCTACTTCTTCTTCGAGAGCAGTTTCTTCAAGTTGTAATTCATTTAAAATCTCAATGTGACCAGTTTCTTCTAAGATAGTGCTGGCATGTCTTTCATGTTTTAAGATTTCAGCCTTGACTTCATCAGAAATACCTTGGCCTTCTTCCTCAATCTTTTTAATTGCCTCTACAACATGACCCAAATCAACAGTTGCTTCACTGACTGTTTTAACAGGCTCATTCAAATCATTAATTTGCTTCGGAACTCCCTTTACAGCTTGTTGGTTTGCTTTTACAACTGTCGTTTCACTAATAGCATCAATATCCACTTGGGCTGGTTTTTTACCAAATAAACCAAGAAATCCTTTTTTCTCACGAGAAATGACTTTGATATGAGCCTTCAGTCTTGGGATATCTAATTCTTTCAATCCTTTCTGGATTGCTTCTTCAACAGTTGAACCTGTAAATACTACCATTACCAGATTCCTCCTTATTATTTCGTTTTCTGAGCCTTTTTCTTGGCTTTTCTTTTTCTATTTTCCAAATCTTTCTGTGCCTGTACTACAGCCTCGCGCTCTGCAATAATCTTGAATGGATTGTTCAAGAAATAGGTTTGCAAGACTTGATAAGCATTGGACACTGCCCAGTAGAGAGCGACTCCGCTCGGAGCATAAACCCCAAAGATAAAAATCAAGACCGGAATACCGTACATCATCGCAGTCGTAGCTCCATTACGCTCAGACAAGGCTTTGTTGGACAGCCAAGTACTTAAAAAGGTGAATACTGCTGCTAAAATCGGAAGAACAAGGGTTGTATCCACACCACCAAGGTTAATCCATAAGAAATGACCTGTCTTTAAAAAGTCAACTCTTGATAGAGCTTGGAACAAGGCCAAGATAACCGGCATCTGAATCAAAATCGGCCAAAGAGAATCTGACTGTCTGACACCCATTTCTTTAAAGACTTTACGCATTTCTTGCTCTAGCTTGGTTCTGCTTTCCATATCTCGACCTGGATATTGTTCTCGAAGCGCCTTAATGCGTGGTTGAGCTTCTTGCATTTTTCTGGAAGCCACCATTTGCACTTGAAAGACTGGCAAAAGCAGTGTACGAATCAAGACCGTAAAGAGAATAATCCCCACTCCGATACTGATATCAAACGATAAAAAGCGAATAATTTCCGCAAAGAAGTAAACAAATTTACTCCAAAAATCAGCCGAATTGGCTGTAATATCGCTAGTTGTCCCATTTGTTGCACAGGCTGTCATGATAAATAGGGACAGTCCTAGCAAACTAGTCAACTGTAGTTTCTTTTTCACTCCCATTTCCTTCCTGGTAAATCTTTGATAATTTTAATACGTGGAGTAGATTTTTCTCCATCTCTGCGTATCCCAAGGTTTCGACCCCTTTTCGAGCAATGACAACAAAGTCGACATCTTCTACCAGACTCCCTTTGGCATTCTGGATAATATGACGAATCCGTCTCTTAATTTGATTTCTAGTGACGGCATTCCCCAGTTTTTTGCTAACTGATAGACCTACTCGAAAATGGTTTTTCTGATTTTCTAGTTGGTAGACAACAAACTTGCGATTGGCAAAACTTGTCCCCTCCTTGAAAATCGCCTTAAAATCTTTCTCTCTTTTTACACGAAAGTTTTTCTTCAAAACTCAACTCCATCTATTAAATTACTACTATTATACCATATTTTTCAAAAAAGCCAATCATAGCAAGGTTTTGGACAATTTCACCATAAAAAGAAGCTGGAAAAATCTCTTTCCCAACTCCTTGTACGGAATATTTTTTCTGATTTTAGTTATTTTTTTAAGCGTTCAACGTCACGGGCAATGACTAATTCTTCATCAGTTGGAATAACCAATACACGGATCTTCGCTGCCTCTGTTGAGATGTCTCCTGTCACGCCAAAGACGTTCTTTTCTGGATCAACATCACAGCCAAACCAAGAGATACCTGAGATAACATCTTCACGTACGTTTGCAGCATTTTCACCGATACCTGCAGTAAAGATAATAGCATCTGCTCCATTTAGGACCGCAAGGTATTGACCGATATGTTTTTGAATGCGATCAACATACATTTCATAGGCTAAAGTGGCATCGTGATCCCCTTCTTCCATAGCAGCAATCACATCTCGCATATCACTAGATTTGCCTGAAACACCCATAAGGCCTGATTCACGATTAAGGACTCGACTAATATCTTCAGGCGTGTTAAAGTCCTCTGTATATTGCATTAAGTAAGGAATGATAGCTGGGTCAATATCCCCTGTACGAGTTCCCATCATCACACCACCAAGTGGAGTGAAGCCCATTGAAGTATCGACAGATTGACCACCCTTAACAGCTGTAATAGAAGCACCATTACCGATGTGGCAAGTAATCAATTTTAAGTCTTCTAATGGACGGCCCAAGAGTTTTGCTGCTTCTCCTGCTACAAACTGGTGACTTGTACCGTGGGCACCATATTTACGAACCTTGTTTTCTGTGTAATATTTTGTTGGTAGAGGATAGCGATAAGCTTTCTCTGGCATAGTTGTGTGGAATGAAGTATCAAAAACAACTACACTGGTAATGTCTGGCAACAATTCCTTGAAGGCACGAACACCTGCCGCATTGGCTGGATTGTGGAGAGGAGCCAACAAGCTCAACTCTTCAACTTTTTCTAAAACATCTCCCTCAACAACTGTTGATTCTTTGAAATATTCTCCACCGGCAACAACACGGTGGCCAACACCTGTAATCTCGTCATAAGCCTTGATAATATCGAAACGAATCAAGTCATCCAATAAGATTTTTACAGCTTGTGTATGATTTTCGATATCCAAAATTTGTTGTTCAGAACGACCATCAAATTTTACAGTTGAAATTGAATCTTTCAAACCGATACGTTCAATCAAACCTTTCGCCAATACTTTTTCTTCTGGCATTAAGTATAATTGCCATTTCAAACTTGAACTTCCCGCATTGATTGCAATTGTTTTTGTCATAACAAGACTCCTCTTTTAAGCGTTTTCATCTATTATAACAAAATCTATTTTATATTTCAGTACCTTGAGTCCATTTTTGAAAATTTTCTTTAAATTTCATTAAAACACTTGCATCTTGCAAGCTAGCAAGTGGATAAACAAAAGGATCTACTGCTATTTCATTTTTCTTCTGTAAGATAAAAATCGTCTTGGATTGTTTAGCACTGGCAAAAAGATTTTCAGGCAAACTAATCATGGCAGTCAGACTCGCCTCCTCTTTCAACCAGCCTTTCAACAAGTCACTTTGAGGACTGGTCAACAAATAACTCGGAGCGAGAAAAATAGCATATCCATCTGACTTGAGATACTTAAGCCCTTGTTCCATGAGCAAGTGATGGGCGTAGGTATGTTCTTGGCTAGAAGCAACTTGATGGCGCGACGCAACGGCATCATCAGGATAATAGCCGACAGGCAAGTCGCTGATGACCACGTCGCTTTCTTTGAGCATTTGTGGACGAACGGCATCTCCTTGGACAAAGCCAGCCTGCAAACCAATTACATCTGCCATACTAGCTGCCAAATCAATCAGCAAATCGTCCACTTCCATTCCCAAGTAATCCACCTTTTTATCAAGCGAGGTCAAGAAAGTAGCCCCCAGAATCCCCATCCCGGAACCCATTTCGAGGATAGTGATTTCCTCCTCTTTAAACAATTCTTCTACAATAAACACCAAAAGTAAAGCAATGGCATCTGGCGTAAACTGGTGATTGGCCTGTAGGGGCTCTGTCTGCCCAGCCTTCATCAAGAGAAACTGGTAGGTCTTGAGCCATTCTTCTTTGCGAAGCGCTAAGCGTTTAAGGGCCTGATTGTTCTCTTTGACCTGTTTTAGCTCCGTCTCACCATCCAGATAGATGCTGTTTTGCTCCACCAAGGCGTCATAAAAATTGGTCGCCAAATCACTTTGGATGACTTGGACATTCTCTAGTAAATAGGTATAAGCTTGTTCAATTTTTTCAAAATCCATATTCCTATCTTACCAAATTTCCCTTCTTTTTTCCATCCTTATAAAAAATCACTCCCTGACTAGGCGAGTGATTTTTGGGCTACTGTTAAAAAGAGTTCTGAGTAATTTCCTTGAAACAGATCTTCAGCGCTATAGAGGATCTGACTATGCACAGATGAAAAACCGTGCTGAATTAGCTTGGTTTCCAGTTCAGCCAATTCAAATCCATGATGGTTAGCTTCTGTCTTGGTAAAATCAGCAAGTAAAAGTTGTCCGTTTTCTCTCAAATATTGATGAAACAGTGAGAGAGCCACATCCACATCAGGCATATGATGAAGAACCCGACAAACAACAATGAGATCAAACTCTTGCTTCAAGGGTTTTTCCAGTAAATCTTGCTCCAAAAACTGGATATTCTTGATGTCTTGTTGCTCCGCTTTCAAACGAGCTTGCTCCAGCATTTTCTCCGAAATATCCACCAATGTTACAGACTTGGCCTGCTTGGCTAGGGTCAAGGTTAACAGCCCCGTCCCTCCACCGAAATCCAAAATTTCTTTGTCTGATAGAAGATCAATCTGTTTCTCGACTGCTTGACAAACCAAGTTTGCAAGGAAGATATTTTTAGGTGAATCAAAAGTTTCTGCTTTATGGTTAAAATCATGTTTCATATTTTTAGTTTAGCACAAAGTAGCTTGATTGGCTAGGAATTCTCTTTCTTTTCAGGCTTCTCTTCTGATTTTTTCTTCTCCACTTTTTCGCTTGAATCGGTCGCTACCTCTTCCTTTTTATCTGTTTTCTCTTCTTTGATTTTGACTGAAGGAAACAGAAACTCATATTGACTCTTAGACGTACGAACCGTCGTCACCAAGCTTATTTTCTTATTTTGATAACTCACCTGACCCAGATTAAAGGACTGTTCCCCACTTTCTTGCTCAATCTTATCCTTGGTTCGCTTGGCCATAGCAAAAGCAACCAACTTTTCTTTATTTAAGGCATAGTCTTGATAGTGGGCGACTTGTCGGTTCAAGTAAAATTGTAACAAAAGACTAAAGATAGCAGCCACGGTGACTGCATAGATGAGAACACCTGCCTTAACTTTTTTCTTTTTCCACACGATAGATGAACTCCCTTTCTAAGCCTTTTTGAAACTGGAAACGAAAACGAACCAGTTGATTATCCTCTGTAATCTGCGCAGATTTAAGTCCATAAATCATAGGCTGATATCCTCGTCCACTGGCATCAGTTTTTCGAAAATCATCTGATTTGGATTTACCCATAGCGATATCCTTGCCATCTTGCTTCATATAGAGGCGATTGCCCTCCACTTTTTCGAACTGCGAACGGTCTAATTCTGCCTCCAACTGCTCCACAAACAAGAGCCACTCTTTTTGCTCGCTTTGTTGCTGGTAGCGAACTTCTGAAATGAGGAGCTGACTCATGGCTTGAAAGAGGAGTAAGCTTCCACTGATGACAATGAGGGCAATCAGGGATTCTAACAAGGTAAAAGCCTTGACCTTATGGCTCTTTGATAGCCAACAACTGTTCTGAACCATGGTAGACCTCCAATCCCTTTTCACTAGAAAACACCTGAATCTCAACTCCATTTATGTTTACCTGATTTTGACCTGTCTGCAAGGCCATCTTAGCTACCCTCAAGACTTCTTCCTTCTGCAAGATTTTTGCTTCTTCTTGCCTATTTTTCTGAATTTGTCCCAAAAGAAGGGTCGCAATGCTGGCAAAGATAGCTAGAGCGACTACTGCTTCCAGTAAAATCACTGCCCTAATTTTTTGTTTCCTTAATGCGTTTAATTTTTCCATTTCCTAGATATAATTGATAGCGAATCGCTCCTTTACTGGTCTGAAATTCAACCTTAGCCAGGGACGAATTGCCCCCAGCTCGGTCAAATGTAATGTTTTGGCCTAATGGTGCCTGAATTCCTTTAGGAACTGTCAACTTTTGACTGCCATTACTGATCGTCTGCCCTTCTAAGTTTAGACTAGTCTTTTGCTGACTGCCTACACTGCGTTTTTGGGTTTCCCGATAAAGTTCTTCAAACTCCATAAAGAAAATCTGCTCCTCTACTGCCGCAAAAGTGGACTGTACAGAGCCTGACAAGCCCAAGGCAAGGATACTCACAAGACCCAAAACCAAGAGACTTTCCAGCATGGTAAAGGCCTTAATCTGCAACGGTTTGAGTCTTATTTTGTTTTGCATGATATTCTTTATAAGCTTTAGCTTGCTCTTCTGTGATTCGCCCATCTGCTTGTAACTTACTTAGACTAGCATCTTCATTTTTATCTAAGCTATAAAGCTCTGCCTGGCTTTCTACCACCTTAACAACAGCAGCTTTTCCTTTGTCATTGACCGCCTCTTTTTGCTTGGTCAAATTAGGTACAAAGAGCAAGAGAAGCACACTGATGATGAGCAAGACCACCAACATTTCCACAAGTGTAAAAGCTTTAACCTTAGCTTTTTTCAAGAATGTCATCATTTTTTTCATGTTAAAAATTTACCTCCATATTTTGATACATGGGCATGAGCATTGCCGCATAAAGTAAAACAATAATCAGAGCCACAAAGATAAAAACCAGTGGCTGTACTAAGTTCATGGTGCGATTGACTCGGGTAAAAAAGGCCTCCCAAGTTTTTTCAGCATAGATTTCCAACTCACTACCCAGCTTGGACTTGACTTCACCATACTCGATAATGAGACTCAACTCCTTTTTAAAGAAAGGATAGGTTGCTATGGTTTGAGAAAATTCGCGACCATTTTGTAGGGATTGAGCTAAATCTTGACCGATTTCTTTAAAGAGCTGGGAACCTTGTTCCTGCATCATTTGAAAAATCTGCGTCAACTCCAGCCCTTGAGAAATCATATTACCCCACTCACGCGCATAATAAGCTGTCAGATAAGTCTGCACAAAGATTCCAAGAAAAGGAAGGCGTGCTAGGATAGAAAAGACGCGCATCTTAGAACTTCTTTTATAAAAAGTTAGTGCTAACAGGACACCTACTGAAACAAAAACTATCATTCCTAGAAAGATTTGTGGCAGATTGCCGATAATTTGGGTGGCAATATTACTACTATCCAGTTGTGGTAGTAGGTAGTTCCGTAGCCCCAGCATGATTAAGAGAAGAAATCCCAGCAAAATCAAGGGATAAGTCGCTACTTCAATTAATTTTTTCTTGACCTTGGCTAGATTGTCTAGATACTCTTCTATCTTTCCCAAACTCAGGTGGAGATTCCCATGGACTTCCGCTAGGGATAACTGAGTGACAATAGCACTTGAAAATCCCAAACTTTCCATCATTTCTGAGAATGATTTCCCCTGAGACAAGCCCGTGCGCATCTGAGTCACACACTGCTTGTCCAACAAGGCACTCCTATCTAAAAAGGAGATGGTCTCCACCAGATGAAAACCGCTGGAAAAGAGATTGTTAAACAAGGTGATGATATTTTTTTGCTTAGCTGTAGCTAATTTTTTCCGTTTCAGCCTGAAGACTTGTGATATGTCCATCTTTAAGAAGCTGGTCAATCTGTTCATTCCAGCTAGTTGGCTGGTGTTCTTGATAGTCTTTGTTGGCAAAGTCAACGATTCCTCCTCCCCCGATTAATCTCTGGTAGCAGACTCCTTGCAGAACGACTGCTAATTCCTCCTCACTCACACCCAACTCCAACAGGCGCTCATAAACACCTCGAATACTCTTGGCATGAATGGTTGAAAAGACTGTCGCACCTGTCAAACTAGCTCTAACTACTGCACGCGCCGTCTCGCTGTCTCGAATTTCTCCGATAATCAAAAGGTCAGGACGATGACGTAAGGAAAGCTTGATGAGATTTTCATACGTCAACCCAATTGCTTCGTTCAACTGCAACTGGAGCATGTCCTCCTGCTTAATTTCGACAGGATCTTCGATGGACATGACTTGCTGTCCTTTAAAGAGAGATTTAGCCAATTCGTGCATTAAGGTTGTCTTACCACTGCCGACTGGACCAGCAAAAAGATAGAGTCCCCGTTGCCTGTACTGCTTGCCCAGTTCTTCAATATCCTGAAACCAAAAATGCAAATCCTGCTCCTCATCATGCAACAAGCGAATAACTAAACTCTCATGCCCTCGATAATCGCCTACAGTAGATAAACGTAGGGACGCCATCTTCTGGTCATATTCATAATCACAGGAACCAAGTTGACTACGTCGCTTTTCTCCAACATTCATACCCGCCACAAACTTAAAGTGACTGATGACGGCCGCAAATTTTTCAAAATCATAACAACCGATTTTACAGCGCTCGTCTCCTATTCTCATATGAAGCTCATAGGCATCTAACTTAGGGACAAAATAAATATCTTACGCTCCTTTTTTCCGGGCTGAACGAATGATTTCTTGTGCAATTTCTTGAACCATACTTACCTCCTCACCTATACTATTCGCAAAGATTTGGAAAAATAAAAAAAGCAACTCCAAAAAAGTTACTTTTTCTCTATTTTAATTTCATACGGCAAGAACGGTGCCTTTCCTTACCTGTTTGTTTTTCATAACCCGGACGTAATTTTTCGTCTGGGATAACCTGCTCATCCTGCAAAAGAGCCAAAGAATGGTATTGTTGTAAATACTCGTCACATTCATCACACCAGCGTTGGTCTTCTGGGTCCCAAAAAATGGTCATCAAGTCGCTTCTACTTTTATAAAGAGGGGATTCTTGTTCCAATCTAAACCAGCAAGTTTTGTAGTATTTGAGAGCATCATAATACTGGTCAAATTTCTTACTAGCTACAATATCTTCTTCCCAACCTTCTAAGAACCACCATGGTTCAAAATCTCCATACATTTCTATAACACGATACATATTCATTCAATTCCTTTGTATCGTATATTATAACCAATTCCATTAAACAAGGAAAGAAATATGCTCATTTCTTAATTTTTTGATAAAAAATCCAGCCATCTGATGGATGACTGAATTTCTATTTGCTTATGTGATAAAAATTTTTCGTTTCCTAAGCTTCAGAAATGTCGTTTTCGATAATGACCTTGATTGCATGGTGGTCTGCTGCCTTACTGAAGACTTCATAGGCTTTTTCAATTTCACTTAGTTTGAAATAATGAGTTACCAATTTTTCTGGTTCAATCTTATGAGTTTCAAGAGCTTTCAACAACTGAGGTGTTGTATTTGTAGATACTAAACCAGTAGTGATATTGATATTGCGGATCCAAAGTCTATCCAACTCAAACTCAACTGGTTTACCATGCACACCACAGTTGGCTACTGTTCCGTCTACACCGATAATCTTTTGACAGAAATCAAAGGTTGCAGGAATACCAACAGCTTCGATCGCAACATCTACACCACGACCATCTGTCAAATCATAAATTTCTTTAATCGCTTTTTCAGGGTCTGAAGAATTAACCTTGTGAGTCGCACCAAATGATAAAGCAGTTTCCAAGCGGTTATCGTCTAAGTCCACCATAATCAATTTGGCTGGTGAGTAGAACTGAGCTGTTAAGAGAGCTGCTAAACCAACTGGACCTGAACCAATAATGGCTACACTACAACCAGGTTCTACTTTCCCTTTCAAGACACCAATTTCATACCCAGTAGGCAAAATGTCTGATAACATAACCAAGGCTTCATCTGACAAGTCTTCTGGAGTATGGTAAAGAGTGTTATCTGCATGAGGGACACGTAGATATTCAGCCTGCATACCATCAATCAAGTGACCGAAAATCCAGCCTCCTTCGTCTTCACAATGGGCATAAATTCCTTTTTTACAGTAGTAGCATTTGCCACAGGCACAAACACAAGAAATCAAAACCTTGTCGCCTTTTTTGAAGTTAGAAACTCCTTCTCCAACTTCTTCAACAATCCCAATCCCTTCGTGACCAAGAATGGTACCACTTTGACAAGCAGGAACATCTCCTTTAATGATATGGAGGTCTGTTCCACAAATAGTGGTTTTTACGATACGCACAATAGCGTCTGTTGGCTTGCGAATAACTGGTTTGTCTACATCAACAAAAGAAGCAAGTCCTGGTTTAACATAAGTATAGGCTTTCATAAAGCAATCCTCCGTTTTTTATTTGTACTATTTTTAATATAATTGTAAGCCTTTTCATTTGTTTGTTCAAGTCTTTTTGTGATTTTCTTAACTTTTTTATTTACCAGTAAAGTACCCTGCATAAAAAAGCAGAAGCTAGTATCTAACTCCTGCTTTCTCTCTTATGCTTGATAACGTTTCACACCATCTAGGTAGGTTGCTACCAATTCCAAATCTTTATCTAGTACGATAAAGTCCGCATCATAGCCTTCACAGATTTGACCACAGACATCGTCAATGTGAACAGATTTAGCTGGGTTGAGGCTGGCCATCATGACTGCTTCATGCGGATTCGCAATCCCCCATTCAACCACATTCTTCAAGCCGTCCTTGAGTTTGAGGATAGAACCAGCCAGATTGCCTGTAGATTTGAGGCGAGCAGTTCCATTTGCTACTACAACAGGGAATTCTCCCAACATATAGTCACCGTCTTCAAGTCCACCAGCTGTCATACAGTCGGTGATGAGGGCAATATTTTCAGTTCCTTTTTGTTTGAGCAAAATATCACAGGCCTTGGGATCCACATGGTGACCATCACAAATCAATTCAGCGTAAGTATGTGGTAATTCATACATGGCTCCCACCATCCCGAGTTCACGGTGAGTTAACCCACGCATTCCATTGTAGGCGTGTACCCAAACACTCGCTCCAGCATCTACTGCCTTTTTAGCCTCATCAAAAGTCGCATTTGAATGTCCAAGAGCAACCGTTACGCCTTCTCCCGTAACTGTACGTACAAAGTCTTCTACACCTTCACGCTCTGGCGCAAGAGCAATTTTATTTAACAAGCCATTTGCTGCTTTTTGCCAAGCACGAAACTCATCCATACGAGGATCTTTCATATAAGCAGGGTTTTGAGCACCCTTATATTTCTCTGTGAAATAGGGACCTTCAAAATAAATCCCACGAATCTTAGCTCCACTTGCTTCCTGATAACGAGCACCGATATTTTCAGTTACCGCAAGCAATTGTTCATAAGAGGATGTCAAAGTGGTTGGCAAGAAGCTCGTTACCCCCATGCTGAGGAGTCCTTCACTCATGGTATGAAGGGTTCCTTCGATATTATTATCCATAACATCCACACCACCAAAACCATGAATGTGGGTATCTACAAGTCCTGGAGCAATGCTGTAGCCTGTATAGTCAATCACCTCAGCTCCTTCAGGAATCTCTTCTACATGTTTTCCAAACTTGCCATCCACAAGTTCCAAGTAACCACCACGACGAACTCCGTGTGGGTAGAAAAACTGATCTGCTTTAATATAGTTAGGCATAATGTTAACCTCCTTAAAAGATTGATTCTACAATTTATTATGTCAATTACATTATAAACCTTTCTTTTTTATTTGTAAATGGTATAGACCTATTTTCTAGAGATATTTTAAAAGAGCTGGATTTTGTACTGCACCCCAAAAGTTAGACAGAAAAAATCTAACTTTTGGGGTGTTTTATTATGAAATTGAGTTATGA
>NZ_JASOOK010000028.1:0-24929 GCF_030217725.1 Streptococcus sp. UMB1203
TGAAGTTACTTCTCCAAATGTTTGGTTAGCTGGTGACCATTCTCCGAATGTAATCTTACCAGTAATTGGGTTGATAGTTGCTGAACGTTTGAATTCTTTAGTTTCTTGAACTGAATCAGCAGCTTTCTTACCATCTGCATATACATAGTTGATTGTACGTTTAACTTCTTCTTTACGTCCATCTTCTAACTCTTTGATTAACTCTGGAGTCCATTTTGGTCCTGTTGGATTATTTGGATCGATTGGTTTATTAGGAGTTGGTTTTGGATCATTTGGATTTACAGTTACTGGTTTAACTGTCACAAGAACTTTAAATTCTTGGTTAGTCTTAGAGTCTGCGTCGAATTTACCATCTGTTGGGTAATTATTTTCAACAACTGTGTATCCTTTAGCTTTCAGAGCTTCGATTGTAGCTGTTACTTCTGCACCTTTCGTGAATGCTTTTCCTGCATCTCCTGTATCAACGATTGATTGGGCTACTCCACCTTTTTCAGTCTTATCAGTTTCACTGTTTACTTCGATGAAGTGTGTAACTGCTACTTGAGAACCATCTTTCGTATAAACGATTGTAGTATCTTCAGTCGGGTTCGTTGGCACTGGTGGGTTATATCCTTGTTTTGGATCGTTTGGATCTTTCGGAGTTAATGGTTTTCCATTTGGTCCCACTGGTGTAGTTCCTGGTACGTATGGAATCGTAGTTGTAGGAGTTCCTGGTTTTGTAGGATCATCTGGATTATTTGGATATTGTGGGTTTTCAATTGTCGGAGGAGTGAATCCTTCTGGAACAACTGGGACAAATTTACCTAAATCTTTATAGATAACTTTTTCAACAATATCTTTATCCGTTGCATTAACACCCGTTACATCTTTCTTAGATGCTTCTACATCTCCTGTAGCTACATATCCAGGTTTAACTGGGATAGTTGCTTTTCCTTCAAGAGTTGTATCGTTATCTTTAGCCGTCCATTCACTGTAAGTAATTTCTTTTGTTACAGCATTAACTGTTGCTGTACGTGTAAAGCTTACTGTAGTTTCATGTTTAGGTTCTGCTTCAGTTCCACGTTTAGCAGTATCTGCTACATCATCTGCATAAGTATACGTAATTGTACGTTTTACTTCTTCAGCTAGTTTAAGATCTTTATATTTTAGTCCGTCTGGATTGTTTGGATCTACTGGTTTATTTGGATCGAAGTTTGGATCATTTGGATCAATTGTAATTTGTTTTATTTTGTAAACTACAACTTCTTCGAAGTCCGCTGCATCAGCTATTACTGTCTTAGCTGGAACATCACTTGTTGTTGGATTACTTACTAATGCTGATGTATATCCATCAATTGTTGGTGTTGTCACTGCTTCAAAATCAGCTGTTGTTTTAGGTGTCCAAGTTCCATATTCAATTTCTCCTGTCACAAGGTTAACTTTAGCTGTTCTTGTGAATTCAAGAGTTTGAACTTTCTTACCTGGTACATCTGCACCTAGTTTAGCATCTGGAACTGGAGTTCCATCGTCATAAATATACTTGATAGTACGTGTTACAGATTCAGTTGTCTTCAAGTCTTTAACTGAATCAGGCCATTTTGGTCCATTATTGTCACCTGGAACTACTGGTTGTCCTGGTTCTGGTTTCACATAACCTGGAGTAGTTGGATCTGTTGGAATATCTTTAACAATCGGTTTGAATGTTACTGTATATTCTTGGTTTGTTGACGCATCAGCATCAAATACTTTTTCAGCATCTGTTGATGGATAATCTTTTTCACTTGTATTTACATTGGCTACTTTTTCATATCCACGAGCTAAAATCTTATTGATTGCTGCAGTTACTTCTGCATCTTTAGTGAAAGCTTTTCCTGTATCACCAGTATCTACTACTGAAGGTTCTAGTCCTTTACCAGTTGTATCTACGAATTTAGTTACTGCTACTTGAGAACCATCTTTCGTATAAACGATTGTTGTGTCTCCAGTTGGTGTTGTTGGTACTGGTGGTACATATCCTTGTTTTGGATCACCTGGTACTTTTGGTGTCAACGGTTGTCCATCTGGTCCTACTGGTGTAGTTCCTGGTACATATGGAATCGTTGTTGGTGTTCCTGGTTTTGTAGGATCTGTTGGATTATTTGGATATTGTGGATTTTGAATTGTTGGAGGATTGAATCCTGCTGGTACAACTGGTACATATTTACCTAGTGCTTTGTACACTACTTTTTCCGTAATATCTTTATCTTCTGCCTTAACATTTTCTACAGGTTTAACAGATGTTTCTACATCCCCTGTTGCAACATATCCAGCTACAGCTGGAAGAGCATTTCCTTCTAATGTAGTATCGTTATTTTTAGCTTCCCAATCTCCATAAGTGATTTCTCCTGTTACTGGGTTTACTTTAGCTACACGAGTATAGTTCACTTTTGTAGTAACTGGTTCTACTACATTAGTTCCACCTTTATTTCCATCTTTTTCAGCTTGGTTTAATTCACTTGCTTCTGTTGAGTAAGTGTACGTAATTGTACGTGTTACCTCTTCATTATTTTTAAGTTTCGCAAGTAGTTCATCAGTCCATTTCGGTCCATTTGGATCGCTTGGATTAATTGGCTCACCTTTCTTAGGCTCTTTATAATTTGGAGCTTTTGGATCAACTGTGATTAGTTTAGTTTTATAAACTACTACTTCTTCAAAGTCTTTATCAGTAGCCGCTACAGTTTTCGCTGGTACATCAGCTGTTGTTGGAGTTACTCCTGCAACTGCCGCTGTGTATTTCTCTAATACTGGCGATGTTACAGCTTCAAATTTTTGGTTCGCTGACCAATCTCCGTATGTGATTTCTCCTGTCGCTACATTAATCTTACCAGGACGAGTGAATTTAAGTGTTTTAACTTTCTTATCAGCTACACTTGTTAAATCAGATTCTGCTACTGGAGTACCATCTTCGTATACATACTTAATTGTACGCGTTACTTCTTCTTGTACTTTTACAGCGTTGATTAATTCTTCTGTCCATTTTGGTCCATCTGGATTATTTGGATCGATTGGCGTTTTTCCTGGAATTGGTCTTGGGTTATCATCACTCTTCGGTTTAGTTGGATCGAATGATGGAATATCAACTACTTTAGCTTTGAATTTCACAACATATTCTTGATCAACTGCTGCATCTTTATCGAACTTATCAGTTGATACAAATCCGTTATTTACTAATTCGTAACCTTTCTTAACTAGCTCAGCAATCTTATCAGTTACTGAAGTTGCTGTTGTTGCTGGGTAAGCTGCTTCTGATTTACCTGTTACTGCGATTGGATCTGCAAGACCTGGAGTAATTACTTTATCTGTATTAGTAGGATCTACTTCTACGAATTTAACTACAGCTTTTTGAGCAACTGGAGTGTAAAGTACTGTGATCTTGTAGTCATCTGCTTCTGCATCGATTGCTGCAGTTGCTTCTACAGTAGCGTTATCTGGAGTGTATCCAGTCACTTCTGGAGAGTTAACAAGGTTGAACTTATCGTCTTTTGCTACTTCTGCAGGTGTTAACGTTACACCAGTAGCTGTTCCACCTACCGGAGTCCATGGTCCAAATGTAACGATTGCTTTTTGAGCAGCTGTTGCATCTGCAGCTATCGCTTTGTTTGTGATGTGATCGTAGTAAACTGTACGAACTTTGTATTCTTCAGGAGAATCATATCCACTCTTATCTAACACTGCTTTGTAAGTTGCATATTCTGTTGGATATTCTTTCGCAGCTAATGTGTAATCGATTGTACGGTCACGTTCAAAGTGAAGTGTTTCAGTCACTGTCGGTGCAGCCGTTGTCCCACGTTTATCTGCCGGTACATCATCTGTACTTGCATATTTGTATTCGATTGTACGTGTTACTTCTTGAGTATCTTTAATTTGACGAAGAACTTTTTTGTGACGTAGATAAACATTGAATGCTTGATCTACATCTTTATCATCATCGAACTTACGTCCACCTTCAATAGCTGTACCTTGAGTATTATTTGTATAGTCATCAGTTACTAATTCATAACCAAGGTCTTTATATTTCTTGATTGTGTCAGCTGTTAGGTAAGGAATCTTCGTATGAGATTTACCTTGAAGCGTTGTAACCCCGTAAGTTGTTTTCGCATCCGCACCCGTAGTAGGAGCAGTTGCTGCTGTTTGAACTTCAAGAATACGAGCATCACCTGTCGCATCTAAGTCGATGTATGTTACTTTAGCTTTTTGAGTATCAGCTTTATAAACAACATACATATCGAAGTTGTCTTTGTCGTCTGATCTTATTGCAGAAGAAGCTGGTTTATACGTTCCTACATCTTTTGTATTTCTATCAATCGGTTTATAAGTACCAATTTCCTTAGCATCTTTAATATGAGCCATTTCTCCTGTTGCATTTGGAGCATTGTATTCTAAAGTTACAACATTCGCTGTATAACCTTTTACAGTAGGAGAAACTATGCTATTCATCTCTTCGTTATTTTCTCCATGTTTCCAATCGGAAATAATCAATGTTCCTTGAGAGAATTTAGTACCTTTAGGTATTTCAGTTCCTGCTGTGTATTCTGTACCATTCACATCTCTAACTGTATTCGCAGTTACCATCGGTTGGTCTAATACACCATCTTCATCAAACATTTTATATGTACGAGTATAGTTTAGAGTTTGAGAACGTGTTACTGGTTCATTATTGATTGATAAAATTGGATTATTATTTTTATAAGAAGCTTGACTAGTAGCTGTTGCATCATTATCACTCTCATACACATAGTGAATTGTACGTGTAATTGATGCTTCTGTAACTGGTGTTACTATTGGTGTGTATTTTGCTCTACCGTAATCAGTACCATATTTTTCTGTAACTTTATCATTTGCTACAACATCATTATAGTCTATATCTGGTTGTACTAAATCTACACCTGTTCCTCTACCTACAAATCCAGGTTCTGGTGTAAATGTAACTTCACCTGTTGGTTTTCCACTTGCATCTTTCACAAGTTCATATACCCCTTCACCTGTGATTGTTACTTTAGAATCATTAGTATTAGCCAGGTCATAACTACGTGGAACCTCTGTTATTGCTCCTGTTGTAGGATCAAGATGTGTTGCACTTGGTAATACAACTTGATTTAACGGTAATATTCTCTTAACTTTAGTACCTGCTGGAATCGTGTTAGTTGCACGATATTTACCATCAACTTTTACAACATCACCTTTTCCTACAATCTGACTAATAGATGTTTCTTTAGCCAAAGTAGAAATTTTTCCTCCACTTTCACGTGGAATAGTATCACCTGTATTATAAGTAACATTATTCCAAGTATTATTAGCTGTCGACACTAGTGAATTTTTAAGTTTAGCTCCTGTTGGAATTCTTCCTCTGGCAGGAATAGTAGTCTCTGTACCGTTGGCTAGAGTAACAACCGTGTCTGCTGTAACAGGATGAGGATCAACTGGACTAGATCCCGCTGGGATAGTTTTTCCAGTAACAAGTCGAACATTATTTACTACAACAGAACCTGTACCTGTTACTACCACATCTGCATCTTCAGCAATTTTCGCACGCGCTGGTAATTTATCTTTATCAGGAGTATATGTTACTACCTTCCCATCAGCAAGTGTTAATGTAGTAGCCTTACTTACTTCAGTATCTTTATCGTATGAAGATTTATTACTTTCTAAAGTATCCGCTAATTTTATACTCTTATTCTTATCTATGATTTCGAATTCATTAGCATACCTAGAATCTGTAATCTTATATCCTGTTTCAGTTTCCACTGTTCCGTATACTGGGATTTGAGGTCTAGCACTTTGTTTTTTACCTTGAACATCAGTAGTTGTAGTATCTTCACCTATTGGTCTCACATCAATAACAGTTGGAATATAACTAGTATCCATTGTTTTATAACCATTATTTCCATTATTTGTATTTTCAAGAACCTTATCTTTTTCTGCTAATGTGGTAGATGCTTTAGAAGCCTCAATTGTATCATTATTAGCTTCCCATCCAGTTGAATTATTATTATCATCCCATGCACGAATTGCAATACCTTTTGCTTTACCAACAAATCCTAATTCAGGTTTAAACGTTACAGCTGTTTCATAGAATCCACCTGTAATTTCTTTGTTATCACCTGCTGTAGCTGGATTAACCTTATATGTTCCGACTTTGTTACCAACACTGTCATATTCCGTATACTCAGACATTAAGTATTCTGTTTTTTTGTTATTAGGGTTCACAACTTCTAACGCTGTTCCTAATACTTTATTATTTTTATCTTTAACTTCTACTAATCTACCTGTTAAAACGGTGGAATCGTTCTTATCAACAAATACTTTACCGTCTTGCATGTAAATTGAGCCGTCAGATTTTTTACGTAGTCGAGATACAATTCCTTTTGTTCCTAAATCTGTTTTATCTTTTTCAGCATTAGGATCTAATGTTGTCACTTTAGTTGTATCAACCACTTTATCTGTTAATACAATTTTCGGTGATAATTCAACGTTGTTGATTTGAGCCCAGTTTTTGTATCCTGAATCTTTTGATTTACCATTTGCGATGAACATAGAATTTGTTGGGAATTTAATTCCTTGCTCTTGTCCTTGGTAATCTTTAGTTTCGTGTCTTGTACCACGAGGGAAGTGAGTGACGAATGTTTGGAAATCTTCTACTTCCCCTGAACCAGCAAGTCCTGTTGATTCACGGATATCTTGTTCTTCTAACGCAATACGTAAACGTACTCCGGCTTTATCAATCGCAGTATCTAATAATTGTGCTACGTTCTTGAATTTAACATCATACGTTTTTTGACCTGGTGTTACTTTGATTAATTCTGATGCTTCATCTACATCGAATTTACCATTCCCATTGAAGTCAACCCATCCACGTAAATATGCTTCTTTATTATTTACACCTGGGTTAGCTTTTACACCATATAAAACATATTCTGTGTCACTTGCTTGGCGCAGTGTATATTCACCTTTGATTTTCTTACCAGTATTATCTACTGCATCTGGATCTAATAATTGTGCTTCACCTTCATCAGGGATTGCCCCAACACCAAGTTTTTTAGTTGTTGCATTATAAATCCCAATCATTGGTAAACCAGTTGCTGGATCTGGAGTTGTAAGAACGTCTCCTTGGTTGACAGCTACTTGTGTACCATCTTCTTTTCTAATTACAGCATTTCCACTAGATGTAATTAAGAATGTACCTGTTTCCCCTTTTTGGTTCGTTACTTGTACTTGTTTACTAGGATCTGTTTCTCCAGCACCTAGGTCTTTTTCAACATATTTATTTGTCATTACAAGATCATCTAGAACCCAGTCACCTGATTTTGCATTGACTGTTGAACGGAAGTCTGGATCCCCTGGTTGATCTCCTAAATATGGCTGTGTTGCTGTTACTTCTCGGTTATTAATTACTTTGTTGAAGTTCCCAATTACGTGTTTTGCACTTCCGTATGAACTTGGAGCATCTCCACCGTCTGTTACGATAAATCCGACAACCCCTGATACAGAACTTGTTGAGTTACCATAGAATGATAAGTTACTTACCCCTTGTGTTAATCCAATTGGTAATCTGTATCCGTCTTCACGTGCATCCCAGAATGAACCAAAAGTTTTGCTTCCATAGGCTGATGGACTTACCCATTGTGTTGGATCATATCCAGCATCTTTCATATCCCCTAAATCGCCTGCATTCGTTAATTGTACAGGTCGTTTGTCAGGGTTTTTGAATTTCAGTGTTGCTCTAGGATCATCACCTTCTTTAGCTAGTCGTCCATCGACCTCAGAACCATACATAATCGATCTACCATAGAAGTCTTTTGTGATTTCTTTGTGTTTCCCATCTGTAGTATCATAATACTTACGTTTGCCTTTGTTACCGTTTATATATTCAACCTCAAATGTTTTAACTCCGCTTGGTAAAATGAAAGCTTCTAAACCTTTCATTGCGGCACTACCTTGTAAGATAGGACGTCCTTCACCATCTAGAATCTCTCTAGTTTTGATTTTTACACCATTTCTCTCGGTTTCAGTGCTTGTAAACAACCCTTCTCTAGTCGTTGTCATTCGAGTTCCAGTAGAATCTAAAATAGTTGGATTACCATCAGCATCTAGAACTGGCATATGATCTTTTTCTGATACAAGTACTTTTGCACCTGAAGCAGTCGTCAAGTAATATTTAGCTTCAGTTATACCATTATCTTCTACATCTTCTCTTGTAGGAGTTTGTTTATTGTTAATAAACATCGGATTTCCTGCAGCATCTACATAAGGATTTCCATGTTTGTCAACAAGAACAGATGTTCCATTTCCATCTACAATAGCATCACCTTTGCTATCTAATCTACGGTTATCCCAGTGGATTTCCATTAGTTTTTCAAAGGCACCACCATCAGTTTCAAATTGAGAATATTCACGTCGACCTGATTCATCGGCATCTGCTACAACGGCATTTACGGGAACAAGTTGTCCATTATAAGTTGCTTCTAAGTACAAAGATACCCCAAAGTTCGCGTGGTCACGAGATGAACTGAAGGCTACTAAACCTTCGCGGACTGGACCTGTTGGATTTGTGTCAGAATCTCCTTCTCTTCTTTCACGATAGTTAGTATGAATTCCCGCTGAACGAAGGTAACTGTTTGTTTTATCTTGTGTAGTTAGAAGAACATCTACTCCACGCCCTCCACCATTTGGTCCATCGACGATATCATATACACTAGTAGGGCCATAGGCTTTAGAATTTCCGTTAGTCCCACTAGTATAATTTCTTAATCTATTTCCTTGTCCTTTTTGAGGGTCAGTTTCTACTTCTTTTGGTGCAAGTTTAGAAACTGTTGCACTTAAGCGATATCCTTCTACACGGGTAGGAACATCGAATTTCATCCCTACTTGTAACACTTCATAGATTTCACCTAATGTTTTAGTCGTATACGTAGTTAGATTAGCCGTATTTGGAACTTTTACATCTGTTTGTCCTTGTAAATTTCCCCCATAGTAAATATGTTGTTCATACTTCGCAATACCCATTTTTAGGAATGCATCATCTGTTGATTTTAATTTAGCTCCTTTAGCGTAAAGAACACCATCAACTGTATAATCTCTTCCTAAAGTGATATCACGATACATTGAAAAGTAACCTTCAAATGTACGACCTGTTGAACCAGTGTTGGCATCTAATTGTTTGTATAATTTCCCATTTGGTGTAGTCGTTGTATTCCCATAATATCTTACTGGAGTTGCTACCGTACCGTCTTTATAAGTAATAGTAGCAGAAGCAAAGTTGAACCAGTTAATAGAGCTTGATAATTGCTCAAGGTTTTTAATCCCTGCAGAAGCAACCATTACTTGACCTGGTTCAAATGTTACTGAACCTGAACCATCCGCATAAGTAATTGTTGTGAACCCTGCCCCTTGTACTCCTCTTGTTTTATTAACTGTAATTGTATCTTCATTTGTTAACCCTGGGTTTGATGTGCGAATTTGTTTAATAATCGCTGCAATTTCAGAGTCTGTTAATGATTCTGTATTTGTTACAGGTGTCAATTCTAGAGGTGCACTATCTCTTCCACCAGCGTTAGCAGTATTTGCCTCATCCAACACAGCCTCAACTTTACCGATATGACCTGCGCGTTTCATCTCAGTATAAACTGCTTCGATAGCAGATGAGATACGTTGAAGTTGAAGATTCAATTGTTCAGCGGTAACATCTTTCTGGTTTAGAACTTTCTTAGATGCAGCAATTTCCACTTTTGCAGCTGCTACTGCAGCTGCAATTGCTTCTTTTGAAGATTTATCTTCAACTTTTTTCTCAGCATAGTTTGCCGCAGTTGTATTCAGAACTTCAGCTTCTGATGTTAACTGTTCAAGGATTGTCTTTGTAGCAGCAATTGGGTTCTCTGCTTTCTTTTCATCCTTCTTATCAGCTTTATCATCAACTGCTTTCTCAGATTTTTTATCTGTAGAATCAGCTGCTTGAGTTGCTTTTTCTTTGTCAGTAACCTCTGATTTTTCAGTTGTAGCAGTTTCAGATGTTTTATCGTCTTTCTTAGACGCTTCCGCTACTAACTTTGCGATTTCTTCCTCGCTCAACTCTTTTTTATCTAGAACAGGAGCTCCTGTTCTAGCTTCAGTAGCTGGCAAGGTCACATTCGTTGGAGAAGTTGCCCCCTCACCATCTTTTGGAGTAGAGGTTACGGCTTCTGTTTTATTGTCAGCAGTTGCTTCTTCTGCATTAGCAGTAGATTGGGCAGCACCCAAAATCAAGGCTGTACCCAAAAGTACACTCGCAGCACCAAAATGATACTTACGGATAGAGAAGCGTTGACTCAAACCATACCAATCAAAAGATTTATTTTTTTGTCTTTTTGATTTATACATTTTAATCACTTTCTTTTTTTTAGATTTGTAACCATGTGTGCAATTACATACTTAAATTATACCACCCCCCCCGATTTAGTCAACAAATTCAATAGTTTCATGCTTTTATTTTTTAGTTTTTTTCGACTTATATTTAAGTAATTTTTACTTTTATATTAATTGCGATACTAAATATCTTTTTATGTTATTTTATTTTTGTTTTTATATTTATTTTTCACTCTTTTTTTGATATAATAATCTTAAGTTTAATTTTATCGGAGGTTATATGCGTTTTAATCAATTCAGCTATTTAGCGCTACCTAGAGATACAATTATCTTTGAATTAAAAAAGTATGGGTTTGATTTACCAGTCAATATTACAAATAAAAAAATGCTTGAAGCGTTTCTTATTCGTTTCTTTTTTAATTATAAAGATAGTGCCTATCCTCTATCCAGTTTGGCAGTTGATAAAGAAACTGACTTACTGACTTTTTTTCAGTCAAACAAAGAGTTGACTGCAGATATTTTCTACACTGTAGCCTTTCAACTTTTAGGCTTTTCTTATTTGGTTGACTTCGAAGAAAGTGAAGTTTTCCGTAAAGAGACTGGATTTCCCATTGTATATGGTGACTTGATTGAAAATCTCTATCAGTTACTCAATACTCGCACCAAAAAGGGAATTACTCTTATCGACCAACTTGTTAGTGACGGTCTTATTCCGGAGGATAATGACTACCACTACTTTAACGGCAAGAGTTTGGCTACTTTTTCTAGCCATGATGTCATTCGAGAAGTCGTTTACGTTGAGTCTCGTGTCGATACTGACCAAAAGGGTTTACCTGACTTAGTCAAGGTCAGCATCATTCGACCTCGTTTTGATGGACAAATCCCTGCTATCATGACAGCTAGTCCCTACCATCAGGGAACAAATGACAAGGCTAGCGACAAGGCTCTCTACAAGATGGAGGGCGAGCTCGAGGTTAAGCCTGCTCATAAGATTGAGCTAGAAGAACCTCAAGTCAATCTTGTCCAACCTCAAGGCCAAGCTGAGCTTGTGTCAGAAGCTGAGGAAAGGCTAACTCACATCAACGCTAGCTATACACTCAACGACTACTTCCTTCCACGAGGTTTTGCTAATCTCTATGTGTCAGGTGTTGGTACTAAAGACTCTACTGGTTTCATGACTAATGGAGACTACCAGCAAATCGAGGCTTATAAGAATGTCATCGATTGGCTCAATGGTCGTTGCCGCGCCTTTACCGACCATACGCGCCAGCGTCAAGTAAAGGCTGACTGGTCAAACGGAAAAGTAGCCACAACTGGGCTTTCCTATCTAGGTACTATGTCCAATGGTTTAGCAACTACAGGTGTCGATGGTTTAGAAGTTATCATTGCCGAGGCTGGTATTTCTTCGTGGTACAACTACTACCGTGAAAACGGTCTAGTAACTAGCCCAGGTGGTTATCCAGGTGAGGACTTTGACTCCCTTGCTGAACTAACCTACTCTCGTAATCTCTTGGCTGGTGACTATATTCGTGGTAATGAGGCTCACCAAGCTGACTTAGAAAAAGTAAAAGAGCAACTGGATCGCAAGACTGGCGACTACAATCAGTTTTGGCATGACCGCAATTATCTGCTCAATGCTGATAAAGTAAAGGCAGAGGTTGTCTTTACCCACGGTTCACAGGATTGGAATGTCAAACCACTTCATGTTTACCAGATGTTCCATGCCCTTCCAGCTCATATCAATAAGCATCTCTTTTTCCATAATGGTGCCCATGTTTATATGAACAACTGGCAATCCATTGACTTCCGTGAAGCTATGAACGCCTTATTGACTAAAAAATTATTGGGTCAAGAAACAGATTTTCAACTTCCGACTGTTATCTGGCAAGATAATACTGCTCCTCAGACTTGGCAGATTCTTGATGATTTTGGTAATCAAGAAACCTCAGAAACTTTCTCACTTGGTCAAGAAGAGCAAGTCATTCAAAACCAGTACCCAGATAAGGATTTTGAGCGCTATGGTAAAACATACCAGACCTTTAATACGGAGCTCTATCAAGGGAAAACCAATCAAATTACTATTGACCTTCCTTTGACCAAGGATCTCCACCTGAACGGTCGCGCACAGCTCAATCTGCGTATCAAGTCCAGTACAAACAAGGGGCTCTTATCAGCCCAACTAATGCAACTTGGACAAAAGAAATACCTACAACCTTATCCAGCTGTTTTAAGTGCTAGAACCATTGACAACGGTCGCTACCACATGTTGGAAAATCTCTGTGAATTGCCATTTCGTGAAAATGCGCAACGAGTCGTGACAAAAGGCTATCTCAATTTACAAAATAGAAATGATTTACTGTTGGTAGAGGATATTACTGCAGATGAATGGATGGAGATCCAGTTTGAACTGCAACCGACTATTTACAAGTTAAAAGAGGGAGATACTCTTCGTTTAGTCCTCTATACTACTGACTTTGAAATCACAATTCGTGACAATACCGCATACCAGCTGACTGTTGATCTAGAACAGTCTACTCTTATCCTACCTTGTCAAAAGGTATAATATCAGACTTTCAAGATGAAACTATTTCCACTTAAACAGTTGAAACAAACATAAACTTGGTATCAACTTCAATCCCAATATGGGCTTATGATAGGTCTACACGGGAGCTTAGACAAAAGATACTAAGACTCTAACCAACATGTGTACTCATTAATAACACTCGCTACCACACCACATGTTGGAAAATCTCTGTGATTTGACATTAATCGTAAATTCACAACAAGTCGTGACAAAAGGCTACCCTAATTGAATGATTTACTGTTAGTAGAGGACACCAATGTAGATAAACAGATAGATACCCAATTCATCTACACCCAACTAGTGACAAGTTAAAAGTGTGGGATTTTCTCCATTTAGTCCTATACTACTGACTTTGAAATCATCATACGTGACAATACCGCTTACCACCCGACTGACGCTTTCGTTCAGTCCACGCTTTCTGTACCTAGTACAAGGAGTAATATTTTATGAATAAATCTGAACACCGACACCAACTCATACGAGCTCTTGTAACGAAAAACAAGATTCATACTCAAGCTGAGCTACAAGCTCTTCTTGCCGATAATGATATTCAAGTTACACAAGCTACACTTTCGAGAGATATTAAAAGTATGAACCTTTCAAAAGTACGAGAAGAAGACAACTCTTACTACGTGCTCAATACAGGTTCTATCTCAAAATGGGAAAAACGTCTCGAAATTTATATGGAGGATGCTCTTGTCTTGATGCGCCCCGTTCAACACCAAGTCCTACTAAAAACCCTTCCTGGACTTGCTCAATCCTTTGGTTCTATCATTGATGCTTTGAGCTTCCCTGACGCTATCGCTACTCTCTGTGGAGATGATGTCTGTCTCGTCATCTGTGAAGATGCAGAAGCTGCTCAAAAATGCTTTGAAGAATTGAAAAAATTCGCTCCACCATTTTTCTTTGAAGAATAAGAAAATTCCGTGTCTCATGTGGCACGGAATTTTGTTATATTCTTTACTGAGATGGATTTTCTTTTTTAGTTCGTGCTAATCTCAGAGCACGATTTGGATTGAGACGATTAAATAGTTCTTCCAATTTCTTTTCATTCCAAACGTCTGCAGCGGAGACGAAGTTGCCTTCCGCATCTCGGAAAGATATCGGTTTATCTCCCATATCAGTCTCCTAGTCTACAAATTCAAACTCAAATTTACCAATGCGGACCAAATCCCCATCTTTAGCTCCACGCGCACGAAGGGCTTCATCAACCCCCATACCACGTAATTGACGAGCAAATTTCATGACTGATTCGTCACGATCAAAGTTGGTCATATTAAAGAGTTTCATCAGTTTTTCACCAGAAAGTACCCATGTAGCATCGTCATCACGACTAATTTCAAAGGCTTTTTCTTCCTCGTCAAATCCATAGTAAGCTTCTTCTTCCATATCTGACTCGTCGTAGAGCAAGAATTCTGGTGTCTTGTCTAGCAATTCAGCTGTAGCATCCAAAAGCGTTGCTAGACCTTGCTTGGTCAAACCAGATATTGGGAAGATAGCTGGTAACTCTTCAAATTCATCATAGTTTTCAGCTAATTTTTTCTTGAATTCTTCAAGATTTTCCTGACTCTCAGGCATATCCATCTTATTGGCTACAATAATCTGTGGACGCTCCATGAGACGAAGATTGTATGACTCCAGCTCTTTATTGATGGCAAGATAATCCTCATATGGATCACGGCCTTCACTAGCTGACATATCAATGATGTGAAGGATAACACGTGTACGCTCAATGTGACGGAGGAACTGAGTTCCTAGACCAACACCTTGACTAGCCCCTTCAATCAAACCTGGTAAATCAGCTACTGCAAAGGATTCACCTGATTGGGTACGAACCATTCCTAGATTTGGCACAATAGTCGTAAAATGGTAGGCACCGATTTTTGGTTTAGCAGATGTGATAACACTTAAAAGTGTTGATTTACCTACAGATGGGAATCCTACTAAACCAACATCCGCAAGGATTTTAAGTTCTAACTGTAATTCACGTTCCTGACCTGGTTCTCCATTTTCAGAGATTTCAGGTGCAGGATTTTTTGGTGTCGCAAAGCGAATATTTCCACGTCCACCACGACCACCGTGGGCAACGATAAATTCTTGACCATGTTCAATCAAATCTGTCAAGACCTTGCCAGTCTCGGCATCACGCACAGTTGTTCCTTGTGGCACTCGAACTCTAAGGTCCTCGGCACCACGACCATGCATCCCTTTGGTCATTCCTTTTTCACCAGAATCAGCCTTGAAATGACGATTGTAGCGGAAATCCATGAGGGTACGTAGTCCTTCATCTACAACGAAAACTACATTTCCTCCACGACCACCGTCACCACCCCAAGGACCGCCATTAGGGACATATTTTTCACGGCGAAAGGCAACCATACCATCGCCACCATTTCCAGCCTTGACCTTAATCTTAGCTGTATCTAAAAACATACTCATTTTTTCTTCTCACTTTAAAAAAGGGCTGGGAAATCCCAGTCACAAAATTTTCTTGAATCTATTTTATAGATTACTAAGGGCACCAATAGCAGTTGCAAAAATACCCAAAATACTTGCTAATAGCATAATAACTACGATAATTAAAGTTAATTTCTCAAAAAAGGTTTTTTTACGATTTCCATTATCTCCAAATGCCATTTTTCTCTCCTTCATTACATTCTATTTTCTATTATCTTAGCATGAATTCAGCTAGTTTTCAATAGTCAGTTGCTACAGGTGCGATGATCCATAAAATGATATAAGCTACAATCCCAGCTCCGTAACAGCAAGCAAGAACACCCCATATTACGCGAACGATAGTTGGATCCATATCAAGATAATGGGCCACTCCGGCACAAACACCCGCAATCTTTTTATCAAGACTACTTCTCATTAATTGTTTTTTCATGGCTGTTCCTCTTTCTATTCCTCATGGTCTTTCCAATAATCTCTTATGCTGATTAACTGCGTTTTTGAAGCCTTCAGCATGCGTCTAGAGCCTTTTACGGGCACAGCGACCACCTGTTGCGGTAGATACAAAACTGTCTTAAAGATTCGCTGACTAACCGTATCGTCTTTAGCCAAATCTTTCTGGAAGTTATTTGAAATAATGGCATCCAGATAAAACTCATGCACTCGTTTTCCAAAATTCTCAGCTGAAATCTCGTACAATTTCTCTGATAAGGTATGCTCATTCATATCTGGCGTTGCAATCAGGGCTTCTAAAATAGCTCCAGCCAAATCATGTTCTCCATAATACAAGGTTCCAAACATTTTATCACTGATAAGATTGTCCAGATAAGGATTTCCATGTGCAATGACAGGCGTTCCACTGGCCAAGCTTTCCAAGTAGGTCAAGCCTTGGGTTTCACTTGTCGATGCTGAAATGAAGAAATCCGCTGCCTTATAGTAAAGAGCCGTCTCACTAGGAGCAACCATCCCTGTAAAGATGACTGAGTCTTGAATCTCTAGTTTCTTGGCTTGCTCTTTAAGGTCATCCAGA
The DNA here is from genome assembly GCF_030217725.1 of Streptococcus sp. UMB1203. Classification (GTDB taxonomy): domain Bacteria; phylum Bacillota; class Bacilli; order Lactobacillales; family Streptococcaceae; genus Streptococcus. The sequence continues at coordinate 16,422 of NZ_JASOOK010000028.1, forward strand.
TAAGGACCATCCCCAGCAACCACCAGTTTGACCTTGTCTTCCTCTTTCAGAACTTCTGCAAAGGCTGCTAATACTGCCTGAATATTTTTTTCATAGGAAATTCTGGAAAGACTAAGCAACATCTTTTCATCATCTTGAATCCCCAGTTTACTACGCAGTTCTATCAAATTTTCCTGCTTTATTTCCGGACGCTCAAACTTAGCTAACTCAATACCAGTTGGAATGACCCGTTTTTCAACCTTGACCTTATAGTCAGATAGCAAGTCACGAACAATCTCACTCGGGCAAATAACCCCATCCACATCGTGTAAAAAACCTCTAACCAGATACTTAACCATGCTAGGACGAATCAACATCCCCTTGGCAATATAATGCACATAGTCTTCATACTGGGTGTGATAGGTATGGATGACCGGAATCTTCAGTTCTCGCGCAATCCAAATCCCCAACAAGCCAAGAGAAAATTCTGTCTGAGTATGGATAATATCCAGCTGATACTGTTTAGCAATTTCCAGTGCTTTGCTGAAACCTCGGTAGGCAAAGCGGCGATCCTTAAAAGCAAAGAAAGGAACACTTGGAATGCGGATAATTTGCCAATCTTCATAACGATTGACATCCTTATCTGTCGTCGTAAAGATAAAAACAGCGTGCCCTTGCTTTTCAAGTTCTGTTTTCAAGGTTCGAATACTGGTCGCAACACCTGAAACCTGAGGAAAATAGGTATCTGTAAATAAACCAATTCGCATAGATTACCTCTCTTTTTACTTTCTCCCTAAAGCGGCTTGTTTCTCATAAAAGTCCAACCAAATTTGTAACAGATGCTCTTCTGAATACTCACTGGAAATATTCTTAGCTTTTTCTTTGAGGTCTTTTAAGGCAGCAGGATTTGCTTGATATTCTAAAATAGCCTCTTTCATCTCTTCTCTATCTGCTGTTGCCCGATAATTTCCCTCTAAAATCACCTTATAAAGATCCAAATCACGTAGCATAATAGGAGCTTCACAACTGGCAGCTTCTAAGATAGTCATCGGAAAGAGCTCATTGTAACTAGGCAACAAGAAAAGGTCAGCTAGGGCATACAATTCGCGCATCCGCTCTGGTGACACGATACCTGGAAAAATCAAATTTTTAGGAGGATTTTCCATTATTTTCTTGTAGCGCTCATAACCATCTGTCATGCCACCGAAAGAGAATCCACCAGCCCAGATAAAGGTAATCTGAGACAATTCCTCAGCCAGACGGATAAAGTCATCAATCCCTTTGCGTTTCTGAACTTGACCAGCACCTACTACGATAAACTGATTCTCACTAAGACCTAGCTCTGTTCGCAGACTCGCCACCTCTTCTTGTGGAAGGGGATGCCATTTTTCCTTATTGACAAAGTTAGGAATATAGGTCACTTTTTCACGTGGAATACCAGCTGCCACCAAATCCTCGATAAACATAGGATTGACCACCACCAAGTGCTCCATCCGGTTGTAAAAAGAAAATACATAGCGCTTCACAATTCCCTTTAAGAAAAATGGAATTTTCAAACTCCCCTCAAGTGTATCAGGCAAGAAATGTACATAGCCAATTTTTCTCCCTGAACGTTTCTTTTGGAATGTTGATAAATAATAGGGGAAATCAATTGTATGAAAGTGAGTCACATCTGCCTCGATTGGAAGATTTTCTGTAACAATCAATTGGTCCTTGGCATCACGGTGAAGAAGACGAACTAATTCACGGTAGGCACCTGAAACTCCTTGTCCTGCTACTTTCTCACTTGAACTCAACATATTGATGCGTAATTTCTTTTTTTCCATAACTACTATTATATCATTTTCTTTGAATAAAATCAGCAAAAGAAAGGAGAGACTAGAGGAAAAGAGGGGGAAATTTCCTCGCCTTTCCAATAATCTCTCACATGCTTTTATATGTTTACTTAATGCCTAGGGCAATACGTGCATAGCGACTCATTTTTTCAACGGTCCAGGCTGGATACCAAACTAATTTGACCTCAGTATCCGTTACTTCTGGAACCTCTGTCATAGCATCATAAATCTGGTCTGTCAAAAGGTCGGCTAGGGGACAACCCATGGTTGTCAAAGTCATATCAATCTCTGTTTGCCCTGTGTCACCATCAAAACGAATCTCATAGATCAAACCAAGATTGACAATATCGATTCCCAACTCAGGATCAATAACTTCTTCCAAGGCTGATAAAATTCGTGTTTTGATGTTTTCAATTTGCTCTTCTGTATAAGCCATATTCATCCTCACTCTTAGTCTTCAATAAAATCACGAAGCGGTTTGCTGCGACTTGGTTGGCGTAGTTTTCTCAAAGCTTTAGCTTCAATCTGACGGATACGCTCGCGAGTCACGTTAAATACTTTACCCACATCTTCAAGGGTACGCATTTTACCATCATCTAATCCAAAACGTAGACGCAAAACATTTTCTTCACGGTCTGTAAGAGTATCCAAGACCTCATCTAACTGCTCACGCAAGACGATACGAGTTGTATAATCCACTGGATTTTCAATCACTTCATCTTCGATAAAGTCCCCAAGGTGGCTATCATCCTCTTCACCGATAGGAGTTTCAAGGGATACCGGTTCTTGGGCAATCTTCAAGATTTCACGAACCTTGTCAGGGGTCATATCCATACGTTCAGCGATTTGTTCTGGTGTCGGATCTTGTCCCAATTCTTGAAGAAGATTACGTTGTTCACGAACCAATTTATTGATGGTTTCAACCATATGAACTGGGATACGGATGGTACGAGCTTGATCCGCAATAGCACGAGTGATAGCCTGACGAATCCACCAGGTTGCATAAGTTGAGAACTTGAATCCTTTAGAATAGTCAAACTTGTCAACCGCCTTCATCAAGCCCATGTTCCCTTCTTGAATCAAGTCAAGGAACTGCATACCACGGCCGACATAGCGTTTAGCAATAGAAACAACCAAACGAAGGTTGGCTTCCGCAAGACGTTGTTTGGCTTCGATATCACCAGCTTCAACAGCCAGTGCCAATTCTTTTTCCTCTTCATTGGTCAAGAGAGGAACGACTCCGATTTCTTTCAAGTACATACGAACAGGGTCATTGACCTTAGCCGAAGTTGAACCAATCAAGTCCTCGTCGCTGAGTTCTGGCTCTTCTTCAGTGCTCAGAACACGCGCACTCGGATTTCCTTCGTTATCTGTGATAGAAATCCCTGCATCCTGAATTCGTTGCAAGAGATCTTCAATCCCATCAGCATCCAAGGTAAAAGGAATCACCAGACTTGCATTAATTTCATCATCAGTTGCTGTCCCTTTTTGTTTATGATTACGGATAAATTCTGCTACTTGTACATCAAATGTTGTTACTTCTTTTTGTTTTGTTGCCATTATTACTCCATTCTTCTCTTTTGGGAAATTAAACGTTCCAATTCTTCTAGGGCTGTGTCGGTATCTCCTACATGGCTCGCCTCCTGCACCTTCTTTTTGATTCTCATATTGTCCTGATTCAAGAGAGCCTTGTTTCTAGTCATTTCTACTTCACTTAGTTCATGCGGTGACATCTCAGCAGGCAAATCATGAGCTAAGACTTGATACCAAGCTCTTTCAACTTCGTCTGTCTGTTCTGCTAGAACTTCTGGAGGAAGATTGCCATACTGGCCAAGCAAGTCATATAAGACCTGAAATTCAGGTGTGTCAAATGCAAAGTCTTCTCGCAAACGGTAATCGTTCAAAACAAGAGGAGATTCCACCATTCGATAAAGTAGATGAGCTTCCGCCCTCATAATAGCTGATAACTGCTTGGTGACAGGCATAGTGATTGGCGTCGGTTTGGAAATCCCTTCCATGCGATTTTGCCTTTGCGCCTGACGGCTTTCATTAACAATCTGCTCAATCTGAGCATAATCAAAGGATGCCAGACTGTCAGCTAAAATATGAATATAGCTGTTTTGAGCAGTGATAGACTTTTCTTGAACAATCAAGGGCGCTATTTTTTCAATAAATTCAATCTGAGCCTGCAGATTTTCACTATTTTCAGGCTTATACTGATGAATGTAAAACTCAATCGGACTAATACGAGTTTTCGTTAATAGATAGGCCAAGTCTTCTGGTCCATTTTTTTGTAGATACTCATCCGGATCCAAGCTATCAGGCATGCTGACGATTTGTACAGGCATATCACCAATTTCGTCTAGCGCTTTCAATGTCGCAGCTTGCCCAGCCTTGTCGCCATCGTAAACAAGAACCAACTTCTTGGTTAACCTTTTTAGATGCTCAACATGCTCTCGACTCAAGGCTGTTCCCATAGATGCGACAGAGTTTTCGATTCCAGCCCGATAAGCTGCAATGACATCCATGAACCCTTCCATCAGGTAAATCTCACTGGTTTTACCAGAAGATTTTTTTGCCCTATCCATATGATATAATTCGTAACTTTTGTTAAAAATTGCAGTAGATCGGCTATTTTTATACTTAGAAGTTTGTGAATCCGTTTTCTGCCAGATACGACCTGAGAAGGCAATGACCTTTCCTTGGTCATTTGTCAGGGGAAACATAATCCGATTGTGAAAAGTGTCTACAAATTGATTAGCATCCGAGAGATAAAACAGGCCTGAATCCAAGAAATCCTCTTCACGATACTGATCAGACAAACGTTGATAGAGATAGTTGCGTTCTGGAGGTGCCAAACCAATCCGAAAATGCTTGAGCACTTCATCTGTCAAACCACGCTGATAAAGGTAGTTTCTGGCCTCCTCCCCCATGGTCGTTGTCATGAGAATAGCATGATAAAATTTGGCAGCATCTTCGTGCATATCATAAAGAGCTTGGTGGGGTGAAGCTGGCTTCTGCTCACTATAAAGCGGTTTTTCCACCTCTATCCCGACACGCTGACCTAAGATTTGGACAGCCTCCATAAAGGGAACTCCTTGGTACTCCTCGATGAACTTAAAGACATCACCTGAGCGACCACAACCAAAACAGTGGTAAAACTGCTTGTCCTCTACAACGTTGAAAGAAGGTGTTTTTTCACCATGAAAAGGACAGAGCCCTAGATAGTTCCGTCCTGCCTTTTGTAAAGAAATCACATCTCCTATGACTTCCACAATGTTGGCATTGTTTTTGATTTCTTCAATGACTTGTTTGTCAACCATACACAATACCTCCATGTTATCATAGTTTACTTTATATAGTATACTTTATTTCAGAAAAAAAGTAAACCATTTCACTCATTTTCCCTACTTTATTCAAAGAGTTGATAATAATCAGAGATTTTCATTTTTGCTTTTTCTTCTTGTTTCAAATCTTGGATGATTCGTCCTTCTTTCATGACAATTAAACGATTGCCATATTTGAGAGCATCTTCCATATGGTGGGTAATCATAAGCGCTGTCAGCTGGTCTTTCTTGACAAATTCATCTGTCAACTCCATGAGTGCGACACTTGTCTTTGGATCAAGGGCTGCAGTATGCTCGTCTAACAAGAGCAACTCAGGTCGCTTCAAGGTTGCCATCAAGAGACTCAAAGCCTGTCTTTGTCCACCAGATAAGAACTCAATCGGTGTATTCAAGTGTTTCTCAAGACCGTTTCCCACTTTTTCAATAGTTGCCTGAAACTCATCCTTATAGCTAGCCAGACGTCTCGGAAACAGTCCACGCTTTTCACCACGAAACTTGGCAATCAAAAGATTTTCAGCCACCGTCATACGAGGAGCTGTCCCCATCTTGGGATCTTGGAAGACTCGAGACAGATACTTAGCCCGCTTCTCTGGTGAAAACTTGGTAACATCTTCACCCAAAATACGGATGGTTCCACTGGTTAATGACAAGGTTCCTGCAATAGTGTTAAAGAGAGTTGATTTCCCAGCACCATTTCCACCTAAAATCGTGATGAAATCCTGTTCAAAAATTTCTAAGGAAACATCATTTAAGATAATCTTTTCTTCATCAAAGCCATTTTTAACGACTTTGGTTGCATTTTTTAATTCTACAATTGCTGTCATTTGCTTAATTTGGCTCCTTTCAAGATTGTTTGCTTAAATGTTGGAATCATGAGGCAGACTGCTAAAATCACGGCGCTGTACAAACGAAGGTAACTTGTATTAAAGCCAAGCGCAATAACTGCCCACACTAAGAATTGATAGGCGATAGAACCTACAACGATTGTAACCAAACGCTCTGCCAAGCTTAAACTCTTGAAGATAACTTCTCCAATAATCAAGCTTGCCAGCCCCACAACTATAACCCCGATTCCTCGAGATACATCAGCATACCCTTCTTGCTGGGCAATAAGAGCACCTGCAAGGGCAATCACACCATTTGATAAGACCAATCCCATGAGCTCCATGCGTCCAGTATGAATCCCGAAACTTCTAGCCATATCAGGATTGTCACCTGTAGCAATATAGGCTTGTCCTAGTTTGGTATCCAAGAAAAAGAGCATGAGAGCAATAACAATACTGACAAAGATGAGACCTGTCAAGAGTTGGTTCAAATCTGAATCAAAAGGCAAAACATCCTGAATTTGCTTGGTTCCAAGCAGTCCTAAGTTTGCACGCCCCATAATCAACAGCATGATAGAGTGACAGGAAGTCATCACCAAAATCCCTGAGAGCAAGGTTGGGATCTTCCCTTTTGTATAAAGAAGTCCTGCTGCCATTCCAGCCAAACAACCTGCTCCTACAGCAACAAGAGTCGCTAAAAATGGGTTCACTCCTTTGGTTATCAAAGTGACAGCAACAGCTCCCCCAAGAGGGAAGGAACCTTCTGTTGTCATATCTGGAAAGTTCAAAATCCTAAATGTCATAAAGATCCCCAGACCTAAAATAGCCCAGACAAATCCTTGAGAAATAATAGATAATATCATCTGTTTCTTAACCTTTTCTATATGATTTCTATTGTAAAAAATTGGAGGAGATGTCCCCAACTCCTCCATTACAGATTATTCAATCACTTGTCCTGCTTCTTTAAGAACAGATTCAGGAATCGTAATACCTAGCTCTTGTGCCAATTTTTTGTTAATTACTGACTTACCAGTTGAAAACACATTGACTGGAGTATCAGCTGGTTTAGCACCTTTCAAAACTTGCGCAATCATTTTACCTGTTGCCACACCAAGGTCGTGTTGGTCAACTACAACGGATGCCAAACCACCAGCTTCTACCATTGCAGTTGCACTTGGGTAAATTGGTTTTTTAGCGGATTGATTACTTGAAACAACAGTTGAGAAGGCTGAAGCAATAGTGTTATCAATTGGAACCCAGATAGCATCGACCTTACTAGTCATAACGTTAACTGTTGAAGCAATTTCATTTGTTGAAGGAACTGCAAATGTTTCCACTGTCAAACCAGCTTTTTCAGCATAAGCCTTAAATTCTTCAACCTGTGTTTTTGAATTGTCTTCACTACTTGAGTAAAGGGCTCCGATTGTTTTCACATTTGGTGTGAGAGCTTTGATGAGTTCAACTTGTTGTTGAGCTGGATTATGGTCAGATACACCTGTAATGTTACCACCTGGTTTTTTCAAATCTTTGACCAAGTTAGCACCAATTGGGTCTGTAATAGCAGCCATGATAACCGGTAGGTCTTTTGTTGCACTAGCCAATCCTTGAGCTGCTGGTGTTGCAATACCAACCACAAGGTCATTCCCATTTGCAACCAATTGTTTACTCATTGTCGCAACCTTACTTTGGTCACCTTCTGAGTTCATAAAATCGATTTTAACTTGGTCATCTTTATAACCTTCTTCTGCAAGTCCATCTTGAATTCCTTTATAAATCAAATCAAGAGATGGATGGCTCACAAACTGAAGGACACCAACTTTGGCAACTTTCTTTTCATTCTTAGCTTCTGGTTTATTCATTGAAGAGTAAATCAAGCTTCCTGCTACTAAGACTGCTAATGCAGCGATAATTCCAATTAAACGTTTATTTTTCATTCTATTTCTCCTTTTTATTCCTTTAAAATACTTCACTTATCTAATACTCTTCGAAAATCTCTTCAAACCACGTCAGCGCCGCCTTACCGTACTCAAGTACAGCTTGCGGCTAGCTTCCTAGTTTGCTTTTTGATTTTCATTGAGTATAAACAAGTGACGCCATCGTTTTCTTTCCATACTAACCTCCATCAAAAAAGTCCTCACACAAAAAACTTGTGTGAGGACGTCGATGCGCGGTACCACCTCAATTATAGGGAATTTCCCTATCGCTCTGTCTCGCAATAACGAGATGCACTGTAAGGTGTGCTCACCGAATTTTTATGATTTCAAATTCTAAATAACATTCAGCCCAATTTTCATCATCATCACTTATCTGTTTTCAGCTACCACAGACTCTCTAAAAAGTTTATATGATTACTTTTCTGAATGGTTAAATTATATCATTTTTCAACTACTTGTCAAGACTCTTTTAGCATTTTTTTAAACTATTCAAAAACTTCCCCTATAGAAAAGGGCTCTATAATATTTGTAGTGGGTAAATCCCCTATGGATCTTATGGAGCCTTTTTTGTGTAGAAAAAAAGTCCCAT
>NZ_JASOOK010000029.1:0-23892 GCF_030217725.1 Streptococcus sp. UMB1203
ATGGGACTTTTTTTCTACACAAAAAAGGCTCCATAAGATCCATAGGGGATTTACCCACTACAAATATTATAGAGCCAGATTTTAAGAGAAGAGACTGCAAGAAGGGGTTAATTTATGATAAAATAGAAGTCTAATACTCTGCGAAAATCTAATTCAAACCGCGTCAGCTTAGCCTTGCCGTACTTAAGTACAGTCTACGGCTAGCTTCCTAGTTTGCTCTTTGATTTTCATTGAGTAGAAGAAGCGAATGAAGAGAGTAAGATGAAAGAAGCTATAATTGAGTGGAAGGATTTCTCTTTCCGGTATGAAACGCAACAAGAACCGACCTTGCAAGGAGTGGACTTAACCATTTACAAGGGAGAGAAAGTCTTAATTGTTGGGCCATCTGGGTCAGGTAAGTCTACCTTGGGTCAGTGTTTGAATGGGATTATTCCAAATATTTACAAGGGTCAGACATCTGGAGAATTTTTGATCAAGGGGCAAGCGGCCTTTGATATGAGTATCTATGATAAATCTCATCTGGTTAGCACAGTTTTGCAGGATACAGATGGGCAGTTTATCGGTCTGTCCGTGGCAGAGGATTTGGCTTTTGCTCTGGAAAATGATGTGACAGTTCTAGATGAGATGAAAAATCGTGTTCATAAATGGGCTGAAAAGCTGGACCTTCTCCCTTTACTAGCTCAGCGTCCCCAAGATTTGTCAGGTGGACAAAAGCAGCGAGTCAGTCTGGCTGGTGTCTTGATTGATGAGAGTCCGATTCTTTTGTTTGATGAGCCACTCGCCAATCTGGATCCCAAGTCAGGTCAGGATATTATCGAATTGATTGATCAGATTCATAAGGAGGAGGGGACGACGACTCTTATTATCGAGCACCGTTTGGAGGATGTTCTGCATCGCCCTGTCGATCGGATTGTCCTGATAAACGATGGTCGTATCCTCTTTAATGGTGGCCCTGACCAGCTACTTTCGACTGATTTGTTGACCCAAAATGGAATTCGCGAACCCCTTTATCTAACTACTCTCCGTCAATTGGGTGTGGATTTAGCTAAAGAAGAACAATTAGCAAATTTGGATAACTTGTCTATCTCAAAAGGCCAGGTTCAGTTGCGGACGGAACTGGCAAAAGAAACCTCAGAATTGCAGTCACTCTTTAGACTAGAGGACGTGTCTTTTTCTTATGATGATAGACCTATTTTAAAATCCATTTGTCTGGATATTAAAAAGGGCGAAAAGATTGCCATTGTCGGGAAAAATGGAGCAGGGAAATCAACCCTAGCCAAGGCCATAAGTAGCTTTATCCAGACGGAAGGTCGCTACCTTTGGGAAGGACAGGATATCAAAGGAGATTCTGTTGCAGAGCGGGCGGAACGAGTAGGCTATGTGCTGCAAAATCCCAATCAAATGATTTCAACCAATATGATTTTTGATGAGGTGGCTCTGGGACTTCGTTTGCGAGGTGTGGATGAGCAGGAAATTGAAACGAGAGTCTATGAAACCTTGAAAATCTGTGGTCTCTATGAATTCCGTAATTGGCCTATTTCTGCCCTGTCATTTGGTCAGAAAAAACGTGTGACTATTGCATCGATTTTGGTCTTAGGGGCTGAAATCATTCTCCTAGATGAACCGACTGCGGGTCAAGACCAGAAGAACTATACTGAGATTATGGAATTTCTCGAAGAGTTGCATCAAAAAGGTCATACCATTGTCATGATTACTCATGATATGCAATTGATGCTGGATTATTCAGACCGAGCCCTTGTCATGGTGGATGGGGAATTGATTGCCGATACTGATCCAGCTAGTCTTTTGAGCAATCCTGAGCTGTTAGTAAAAGCCAATCTAAAAGAAACTTCAATCTTCAACTTGGCCAAGAAACTAGACGTGGATCCACTTGCTTTAACGGCATTTTACAAAGAAAGGAGAGAAGGATGCAAGCTAAATTAATCGGTTACCAGCATAGAGATACTGTGATTCATCGCTTGTCAGGAGCTGGGAAACTCCTCTTTTTCATTCTCGTGTCATTGGCGGCCATGATTAGCTATGATATCAGACTGCTTGTTCTGATTGCCATCTTTTCGATATTTCTCCTCTATTTGTCAGAGATCCGTTTTAAAGATGTTTCCTTTGTAGCCGTTTTTGCGACGGTATTTGCCGTTTTAAACGTCTTGATGGTCTATCTCTTTTCTCCTGAGTATGGGGTTGGACTTTACGGAGAGAGAAGTGTGATTTGGCAGGGAATCGGTGCCTACACTCTGACCAGTCAAGAGCTCTTTTATCTGCTAAATCTGGCCATTAAGTATCTCTGCACCATTCCTCTAGCTATTATCTTTTTGATGACAACTCATCCTAGTCAGTTTGCATCTAGTTTAAATCAAATTGGTGTGCCTTATAAGATTGCCTATTCAGTCAGCCTGACCTTGCGATATATTCCAGATTTGCAGGAAGAATTCTTTACTATCAAGATGTCTCAGGAAGCGCGTGGGATGGAATTATCCAAGAAAGCTTCTCTTATGCAACGAATCAAAGGCAATCTGCGCATTATCACTCCCTTGATTTTCAGTTCGCTAGAACGCATTGATACCATCGCGACCGCCATGGAGCTTCGCCGCTTTGGAAAAGAGAAAAAGCGGACTTGGTATAGTTATCAGACCTTGAAAAAAGGAGATTATCTTACCTTGCTCTTGGCAGCTGTGTTTTTAGTAGCTAGTTTACTACTTATCTTGCAGAATCAGGGACGATTTTACAACCCTTGGAAATAGCTTGAAAAAATTGAAAAAATCAAGTCGTTTCTATTGACAATGATTCTGAAAGTGTTATACTAAGAAAGTAGTTTCGCTGATTTACTTCAAACCTGTTGTGAGGTAAGTTAACGATGCCTTAACCACGCTGTTTGCTGAGCTTGACTCCGGGCAGTGTGGCTATTTTTTTGCAATGGTAAAAGGAAGCAAGTCATGACAAATCACATTGTATTATTTGAACCACAAATTCCACAAAATACAGGCAATATCGCGCGTACTTGCGCTGCAACCAATTCTCCCCTCCACATCATCAAGCCTATGGGCTTTCCTATCGATGACCGCAAGATGAAGCGAGCTGGTTTGGATTATTGGGATAAGCTAGAGATTTATTTTTACGAGAGTTTAGAGGATTTCATGTCTCAGATGAAGGGCAAACTCTATCTGATCTCGAAATTTGCTGAGAAAGTGTATTCTGATGTGGATTTATCGACTAACGAAGACCATTATTTTCTATTTGGACGTGAAGACAAGGGTTTGCCTGAGGACTTTATGCGAGAACATCCTGAAAAGGCTCTCCGTATTCCCATGAATGATGAACATGTCCGCAGTCTCAATGTGTCTAATACCGTCTGCATGATTGTCTACGAGGCTCTTCGCCAGCAGAACTTTGCAGGTCTTGAGCTCGTTCATACCTATGAAGTGGATAAATTGAAATAAAAAATGAAAATGAAAATGAACAAAATGCTTGCGCTTGCAAGCATTTTTTGTTATGATAAAAGAGTCTTCAGGGCAGGGTGAAATTCCCGACCGGCGGTGACTTTAACTAGCTATTTTGGCTTACTCATCGTTGTCTTGTCTTGATATACTTAAGTATTATCTTCGACTGCGACGCCTAGATTAATCCAAAATATCTTAGTTAAATAAGTCCGCGAGCGCAAGCTGATGTGGTGAGATTCCACAACCGACAGTATAGTCTGGATGGGAGAAGACGAAAGAATAGCTTTGTCTGTTCTGATAGATTTATAGCTAAACTGTAACCGCTTGCTTTTGTTTTCTTTAATAGAGTGAGAGGGAACTTTTGGGATATAAAAAGTGAGAATAGATAGAGGAATCCTTTCTAACTTCTTCTGATTTTATAGAAAATTGGAGGAACCTGTTATGACAAACACACGTCGACTTTCGACCATTGCGATTTTATCAGCCATCTCATTTGTGCTGATGTACTTTGACTTTCCGCTTTTACCAGCGGCGTCCTTCCTCAAGATCGAATTTAGTATCTTGCCAGTCCTTGTGGGCTTAGTGGTCATGGATTTGCCTGCTGCTCTAGGAGTTCTCTTGCTTCGCTCACTCTTGAAACTGCTTCTTAACAGTCAGGGAGTGAATACTTACATTGGTTTGCCAATGAATATCGTAGCTTTGGGAGTTTTTGTCATCGTATTTGCTTTGATTTGGAAAAAGGAACGGACAACCCTTCGTTTCCTACTAGGCTCTCTAGCTGGGACTATTGGTTTAACCGTGGCTATGTTGGTTCTCAATTATGTTTATGCTGTTCCTTTGTACGCTAAGTTTGCTAACTTTGATATTGGAAAAATTTTGGGACTTTCCAACTACCTAATGACCATGGTATTACCTTTTAACTTGATTGAGGGTGTAATCTTTTCCGTTTCATTCTGGTTGTTGTATGTTCTCTTGAAACCAACCTTAAAACATTATGAGAGATAAACAAACATTTTTAATGAAGGGCAGTTTTGCCCTTTTACTTTTCGTTATTCTTGGCTACATGGTCAAATTTTACCCTGAAACGCTGGTCGGTTTTGACCAACCGATACAGACTGCCGTTCGAGGAGACTTGCCAGATTACTTGACTATTCTTTTTAGGGCCATCACACGCTTGATTGATATTCCAGTGATTATCACTTGGGTTGTCATTACAGCTTTTGTCTTTTATCGTAAGCGGTGGAAGGTAGAAAGTTTCTTCATGCTGGGAAATCTGGCTTTGGCAGGTCTTTTAATCGTGACCTTTAAAAATATTTACCAGCGCCCACGACCAGCTATTTTACACTTGGTTGAGGAGAAGGGATTTTCCTTTCCAAGTGGCCATTCTCTGGCTGTAACCTTGATGGTCGGTTCTCTGATTATCATTCTCAGTCAACGGATGAAAAATCCAGTCTGGAGAAAAATCGTACAAATCGTCCTTGGTCTCTACCTAGTCAGTGTGCTGGTATCAAGGGTCTATCTGGGAGTTCACTATCCATCAGATGTCCTTGCCAGTCTCTGTGTGGGCTTGGGAGTCCTGTTTATCGAGTTTCCCTTCTATGACAAGCTCCGATTCCAATGGCGATTTAAAGGCAAGCAGAAGTGAGTATCAAATTCCTTTGAGGAGAAAGAAATGAAAGTCAATATAGCAGATCTTCATCCGACTCAACTATACTTATCAGAAAAGAAGTTGCAAGATATTCAGATGCTTTACCAGTCGGCAGAAACAATCCAAGTCGATCCAATCAGTATTCTTGCCTTTGGAAATTGCTTGTTGATTACAGATGGACATCACAGGGCTTATCAGGCTTTATTGGCAGGTCGGGATACGATTTCTGCTGAGTGGGATAGAGATGGTGGTGATGAACTATATCATCTCTATGCGCAAGCTTGTGAGGAAAGAATGATTTACTCTGTTCTGGATTTAAAAAATCATATCTTAGCTCAAGATGAGTATGAAGCAAAATGGTATAACTGGTGTGATGGTTTTAATCAAGCAGCAACTATTTTGTGGAAAAGGAAAGCAGATGAAACGGATTTTACAAATAGATAATGCACTGCGTCTTGTTCCTTATTATAAGGTCAATCATTGTGAAGAAGCTTTTGCTTGGTATCAGGATGTGAACTTAGTTCACCTCGTAGATGGTGTGAAGAAACCTTATAGTCAAGAAACTTTGGAAGCTATGTATTCCCATTTGGATCAGCATGGTGAACTTTTTTGGATTGAAGTCAAGGAGAAGGGAGAATGGTTTCCAATTGGGGATGTTACACTATCTCAGGATAATCTCCCCATTGTGATTGGGAATTCCGCTTACCAACATCGAGGACTTGGAAAAAAGATTCTAAGTGCTTTGATTGAATTGGCTCGAGTAAAAGGATGGAAAGAATTGAGAGTCAAGGAAATCTACACCTACAATCATGCTTCTAGGAGGTGTTTCAAGTCGCTTGGATTTGTGGAAAATGGAGCAACAGAAAAAGGAATGAGTTTTGTATTGAAATTAATCTAATCTAACTTGTTTTTTAACTCAAAATCTGATAAACTATGTAGTAATTGAATAGAAATCTGCAAGACTAGTAACTCAAGGGAAGTATATCAGGGAGGAGAGCCGTGACTGCAAGCTCTCTATATGAAAGCTGGGTGAATTCACTTGTGCATGGATTTAGAAATGAAGGTCTGACTTGTCAGATAAAAACGGATGGTACCGCGTGTCAACGCTCCGAGTGGAGTTTTTGGCATGTGGTTTTCTTTTTATCTACGAGAGACTGATGGAGGAATTATGTCAACTATTGAAGAACAATTAAAAGCGCTTCGTGAAGAAACGCTGGCTAGCTTGAAGCAGATTACTGCTGAAAATAAAAAAGAGATGCAAGATTTGCGTGTTTCTGTCCTTGGGAAAAAGGGTTCACTTACTGAAATCCTCAAAGGGATGAAAGATGTCTCTGCTGAGATGCGTCCGATTATCGGGAAACACGTCAATGAAGCTCGTGATGTCTTGACAGCAGCCTTTGAAGAAACAGCTAAACTATTGGAAGAAAAGAAAGTCGCAGCTCAACTGGCTAGCGAGAGTATCGATGTGACACTTCCAGGTCGCCCTGTTGCGACGGGTCACCGCCACGTTTTGACACAAACCAGTGAAGAAATCGAAGATATTTTCATTGGTATGGGTTACCAAGTCGTGGATGGTTTTGAAGTGGAGCAAGACTACTATAACTTTGAACGTATGAACCTTCCGAAAGATCATCCAGCCCGCGATATGCAGGACACATTCTATATCACTGAAGAAATCTTGCTCCGTACTCATACATCTCCTGTGCAGGCGCGTGCTATGGATGCTCATGATTTCTCTAAAGGCCCTTTGAAAATGATCTCACCAGGGCGTGTCTTCCGTCGTGACACAGACGATGCGACCCACAGTCACCAATTCCACCAAATCGAAGGTTTGGTTGTTGGGAAGAACATTTCTATGGCAGACCTTCAAGGAACCCTTCAGTTGATTGTGCAAAAAATGTTTGGCGAAGAGCGTCAAATTCGTTTGCGCCCCTCTTACTTCCCATTCACAGAACCATCTGTTGAGGTGGATGTTTCGTGCTTCAAATGTGGTGGTGAAGGATGTAACGTATGTAAGAAAACTGGTTGGATTGAAATCATGGGTGCTGGTATGGTTCACCCACGTGTTCTCGAAATGAGTGGAATTGATGCAACGGTCTACTCTGGATTTGCCTTTGGTCTTGGACAAGAGCGTGTAGCTATGCTCCGTTACGGAATCAACGATATCCGTGGATTCTACCAAGGAGATGTCCGCTTCTCAGAACAGTTTAAATAAGATTGAAACCTGAAACACAGTCCTAGTCAGCTACTCTTGACGAGAAATGGTGAGGACTGACTCGAAGAAAAAGAAAGGAATTGAAAAGGTCTTACTTGGTGGGACCTTACAATCAGAATTATGCTTGTATCTTATAAATGGTTAAAAGAATTGGTGGACATTGATGTGCCATCACAAGAGTTGGCTGAAAAAATGTCAACCACAGGGATCGAGGTAGAAGGTGTGGAATCACCGGCTACCGGTCTCTCAAAAATTGTCGTCGGTGAGGTCTTGTCTTGCGAAGATGTGCCAGAAACTCACCTTCATGTTTGTCAGGTTAACGTTGGCGAAGAAGAAGCCCGTCAAATTGTTTGTGGTGCACCGAATGTGCGTGCTGGTATCAAAGTCATGGTGGCTCTTCCAGGAGCTCGCATCGCTGACAATTACAAGATCAAAAAAGGGAAAATCCGCGGTCTTGAGTCACTTGGGATGATTTGTTCCCTTGGTGAATTGGGAATTTCTGACTCAGTTGTGCCTAAGGAATTCGCAGATGGAATCCAAATCTTGCCAGAAAAAGCCGTTCCTGGGGGTGAAGTCTTCTCATACCTAGACTTGGATGATGAAATCATCGAACTTTCAATCACACCAAACCGTGCAGATGCCCTTTCTATGCGTGGAGTAGCTCACGAAGTGGCTGCCATCTATGACAAGGCGGTCAACTTTAAAGAATTTACTCTTTCAGAAACTGACCAAACTGCAGCAGATGCTCTTTCTGTGGGCATTGAGACAGACAAGGCGCCTTACTATGCAGCTCGTATCTTGGACAATGTGACTATCGCACCAAGTCCACAATGGTTGCAAAACCTTCTTATGAATGAAGGTATCCGTCCTATTAACAACGTGGTGGACGTGACAAACTACATCCTGCTCTACTTTGGTCAACCAATGCATGCTTTTGACTTGGATACCTTTGAAGGGACTGACATCCGTGTGCGTGAAGCTCGTGCTGGTGAAAAATTAGTGACCTTGGATGGTGAAGAACGTGACTTGGAAACAAATGACCTAGTCATCACTGTCGCAGACAAGCCAGTAGCCCTTGCAGGTGTCATGGGCGGTCAAGCAACAGAAATCTCTGAGAAATCTAGTCGTGTCGTCCTTGAAGCTGCAGTCTTCAACGGAAAATCAATCCGTAAGACTAGTGGTCGCCTCAACCTTCGTTCTGAGTCATCTTCTCGCTTTGAAAAAGGGATCAATGTGGCAACAGTCAATCAAGCCCTTGATGCGGCAGCTAGCATGATTGCAGAGCTTGCAGGTGCGACGGTACGTAAAGGTATCGTTTCAGCAGGTGAGCTTGATACCTCTGATGTGGAAGTTTCTTCAACTCTTGCCGATGTTAACCGTGTCCTCGGAACTGATCTTTCTTATGCTGATGTAGAAGACGTCTTCCGTCGTCTTGGCTTTGGTCTTTCTGGAAATGCAGACAGCTTTACAGTCAGCGTACCACGTCGTCGTTGGGATATCACCATCGAAGCAGACCTCTTTGAAGAAATCGCTCGTATCTATGGTTATGACCGCTTGCCAACCAGCCTTCCAAAAGATGATGGTACAGCTGGTGAATTGACTGCAACCCAAAAACTCCGCCGTCAAGTTCGTACGATCGCTGAAGGAGCAGGTTTGACAGAAATCATCACCTACGCTCTAACAACTCCTGAAAAAGCAGTTGAGTTTACGGCTCAACCAAGTAACCTTACGGAACTTATGTGGCCAATGACAGTGGACCGTTCTGTCCTCCGTCAAAATATGATTTCAGGTATCCTTGATACTGTTGCCTACAATGTGGCTCGTAAGAACAAAAACTTGGCCCTTTATGAAATCGGAAAAGTCTTTGAGCAAACTGGTAATCCAAAAGAAGATCTACCAAACGAAATTAACAGTTTTGCCTTTGCCTTGACAGGCTTGGTTGCTGAAAAAGATTTCCAAACAGCAGCGGTTCCAGTTGATTTCTTCTATGCTAAAGGAATCCTTGAAGCCCTCTTTGCTCGTTTGGGACTAGAAGTGACCTATACAGCTACAGCTGAAATCGCTAGCCTCCACCCAGGTCGTACAGCAGTCATTTCACTCGGTGACCAAGTTCTTGGTTTCCTTGGTCAAGTACACCCAGTCACTGCTAAGGCTTACGATATTCCAGAAACGTATGTAGCTGAGCTCAACCTTTCAGCCATCGAAGTAGCCCTTCAACCTGCTGCTCCATTTGTGGAAATCACGAAATTCCCAGCAGTCAGCCGTGACGTTGCTCTTCTCCTCAAGGCAGAAGTAACTCATCAAGAAGTTGTAGATGCTATCCAAGCTGCCGGCGTGAAACGTTTGACAGATATCAAACTCTTTGATGTTTTCTCAGGCGAAAAATTGGGACTTGGTATGAAGTCAATGGCTTATAGCTTGACTTTCCAAAATCCAGAAGATAGCTTAACGGACGAAGAAGTCGCACGCTATATGGAAAAAATCCAAGCTTCTCTCGAAGAAAAAGTCAATGCAGAAGTGCGTTAAATCATCAATCCATCCTTCGGGGTGGATTTTTGCTTTTCAAATAACAATTCAGGATTAAAAATAGACAGTTGAGGAACAGAGAAGATAAATTGAAGTTTGCTACTGTATAATGTACTCATAGCTCAAAGTATTCCAAGATTTTTTACTAAAATGAGGATGATAAAAATGGACAAAAATTATTGTAAAGGCTATCAAAAAAGAGTATAATGAGTGAAAGAAATTTCGGAGGTGAAAGATGCTAGAAGTAAGAAGTCTAGAGAAAAGTTTTGGACCCAAGCAAGTTTTGTTTGGTATTGACTTTCAAGCACGACCAGGTCGTATTTTGGGACTAGTCGGGAAAAATGGTGCTGGAAAGACAACGATTTTCCACAGTATTTTGAAATTCCTAGAATATCAAGGAGAAATTAGTCTAGATGGTCAGGATATTCGTCAGGAGACCTACGCTCGGATTGGCTATCTGCCTGAAGAACGCAGTCTCATACCTAAATTGACAGTCCTTGAACAAGTTCGTTACTTGGCGACTCTAAAAGGTATGGATGCCAAGGAGATCAAGGAAAAACTCCCTCAATGGATGAAGAGGTTGGAAGTGAAAGGGAAGCTGACTGATAAAATCAAGAGTCTGTCAAAAGGAAATCAGCAGAAGATTCAGCTCATTATTACTCTGATTCATGAACCAGACTTGATTATCTTGGATGAGCCTTTCAGTGGATTGGACCCAGTTAATACAGAATTGCTCAAACAAGTCATTTTTCAAGAAAAAGAACGTGGGGCAACCATTATCTTTTCTGACCATGTCATGACCAACGTCGAGGAGCTTTGTGACGATATTCTCATGATTCGAGATGGTCGTGTAGTCTTGCATGGGCCGGTCCAGGATGTCCGTAATCAATACGGGAAAACGCGTCTCTTTGTTTCAAGTGAGCGAAGCAAGGAAGAATTGGAAAAACTTCCTCATGTTAAACAGGTGAGCTTGACCAAACAAGGCAGTTGGAAATTGATCTTGGAGGATGAGAGCGCTGGAAGGGAACTCTTCCCAATCTTGACTCAGGGGCAATATATTGCAACCTTTGATCAACAAGCGCCAACAATCGATGAAATCTTTAAACTAGAATCAGGGGTGGAAGTATGAGAAATATGTGGGTTGTAATCAAGGAAACCTATCTTCGACATGTCAAATCGTGGAGCTTCTTCTTTATGGTGATTTCACCATTCTTGTTTATCGGTCTCTCTGGAGGAATTGGCTATCTCCAAGGCTCATCAATGGCTCAAAGTGGTAAGATAGCAGTGATTAGCACGGTTCCAGCTGTGACAGAAGGTCTCAAATCTACCAATGGTCTCAATTTTGATTATCAGGATGAAGCCAGTGCCCAAGTTGCTATCAAAGATGAGAAAATCAAGGGTTATCTAACCATTGACCAAGAGGACAGCGTCCTCAAGGCAGTCTATCACGGTGAAACTTCCCTTGAGAGTGCTATTAAGCTAGGAGTAACGAGCAAGTTAAATGAGCTTCAAGATCAACTCAATCGTTCGGCAGCTAATTTGTCGCAAGAGCAGGAAAAACGCTTGGAACAAACAGTTAACTTTACGGAGAAAATTGATGAATCCAAGGAAAATAAAAAAATGATTCAAACAATTGCGGCTACAGCGGTTGGAGCCTTTCTCTATATGATTTTAATTACTTATGCTAGTGTCACTGCTCAGGAAGTGGCTAGTGAGAAAGGGACTAAAATCATGGAGGTGGTCTTCTCTAGCATTCGAGCTAGCCATTATTTCTATGCTCGTATGCTTGCCTTGTTACTCGTGATTTTGACTCATATCGGCATCTATGTCGTGGGTGGTCTCGCTGCAATTCTGCTCTTTAAGGATTTGCCATTATTAGCTCAGTTTGGTATTCTGGACCATTTGGGAGATGCTTTCTCTCTAAATACCTTGCTCTTTATTTTGGTCAGTCTCTTTATGTACGTAGTTTTAGCAGCCTTCCTAGGTTCTATGGTTTCTCGTCCTGAGGATGCAGGAAAAGCCTTGTCACCTTTGATGATTATAATTATGGTAGGCTTTGTGGGAGTTACTGCTTTAGGTTCTGCAGGGGATAATTTGATCTTGAAAATCGGTTCATATATTCCCTTTATTTCGACTTTCTTCATGCCATTTAGAGCTATTAATGGTTATGCAAATGGCCTAGAAGCTTGGATTTCGCTTGCTATTACGATTGCTTTTGCAGTAATTGCAACAGTCTTTATTGGGCGTATGTATGCTAGTCTCGTTCTGCAGACAGATGATTTAGGTCCTTGGAAAACCTTTAAACGTGCCTTATCTTATAAATAGAAGAGCCTCGCGAAAGCGAGGTTTTTGAGAGACAAAAAGAGTGGAATTCAGAAAAATATTTTTCATATCTATTGACTTTTAGGGGTGAAATTTGGTATTATAGTAGGCGGTATTGTTTACCCCATTTGAAAGGCCCCGGAACCTTCCAAATACTTTTCGATGGGAAGGAACACCCATCACCGTAAACAAAAATCGAACTATATATAGGAGAAATCATGAACAAAACAACATTTATGGCTAAACCAGGCCAAGTTGAACGTAAATGGTACGTAGTTGACGCAACTGATGTACCACTTGGACGTCTTTCTGCAGTAGTTGCTAGCGTACTTCGCGGAAAAAACAAACCAACATTTACACCACACACTGATACAGGTGACTTTGTGATTGTTATCAATGCTGAAAAAGTTAAATTGACTGGTAAAAAAGCAACTGATAAAATCTACTACACTCACTCAAACCACCCAGGTGGATTGAAACAAATCTCTGCAGGTGAACTTCGTTCTAAAAATGCAGTACGTTTGATCGAGAAATCAGTTAAAGGTATGCTTCCACACAATACTCTTGGACGCGCTCAAGGTATGAAGTTGAAAGTATTTGTTGGAGCTGAGCACACTCACGCTGCACAACAACCAGAAGTTCTTGACATTTCAGGACTTATCTAAGGAAAGGAACAATAAAGTATGTCACAAGCACAATATGCAGGTACTGGACGTCGTAAAAACGCTGTTGCACGCGTTCGCCTTGTTCCAGGAACTGGTAAAATCACTGTTAACAAAAAAGATGTTGAAGAGTACATCCCACACGCTGACCTTCGTCTTGTAATCAACCAACCATTCGCAGTTACTTCAACTGTAGGTTCATACGACGTTTTCGTTAACGTTGTAGGTGGTGGATATGCAGGTCAATCAGGAGCTATCCGTCACGGTATCGCTCGTGCCCTTCTTCAAGT
Organism: Streptococcus sp. UMB1203; assembly: GCF_030217725.1. Taxonomy (GTDB): domain Bacteria; phylum Bacillota; class Bacilli; order Lactobacillales; family Streptococcaceae; genus Streptococcus. The sequence goes on from NZ_JASOOK010000029.1 coordinate 13,119, forward strand.
AGACCCAGACTTCCGCGATTCATTGAAACGCGCAGGACTTCTTACACGTGACTCACGTAAAGTTGAACGTAAGAAACCAGGTCTTAAGAAAGCTCGTAAAGCATCACAATTCTCAAAACGTTAATCAAAACCTTATTATACCAACGATTACAGCTATTTTTTGGTGTCAGTTGGTGTTAATTATAATGATAAATCGTTTAAGAGACTTAAAGCATCGGCATCTTGCTGATGCTTTTTTTCTGGCATCAGCTCAAGATAATAGTTCTGAGTTGTCAGAATACTATTGTGTCCGAGTCTACGAGAAATATAATCTAAACTAATATCTTTTGAAAAAAGGAAAGAAGCGTGAGTGTCACGCAAACCATGAAAAGTTGTTTTGCTCAGGTCTAGTTTCTTCAAAAGTTGTTGGAGTTGGCTTGCTTGTCTGAATCCGTTCCAGCCGAAGATATAATTCTCTTTTTTATCTGCTAGAGACATTAGAGCGAAGTAAACATCTTGGTTGATAGAAATATCCCGTTTTGAGTGTTTCGTTTTTAGTTGAGTATCATCACTAATAGGACTGATTGACCTGCGTATATTGATACCATACTTAAAAATATCTTCTTTCTTCAATCCAAGTAATTCTCCTCGCCTTGCACCAGTTTCTAGGGCAAGAAGTACAAGGATATTGAACTCGTCATCTTCTTGGTGGTCAAGGCAATATGTTCGGAGTGTCTTAAACTCTGTTACAGATAAGGGAACATTTCGCTTAGGTTGTTCTTGTCCTCTCGCTTTTAAGAGTGAGCCAAAGTCATTTGTAATCAATCCTTTAGCATAGGCATATTTGAGTGAACCTCTGATTTTTAAGACAAGTTCTTTGGTTGTCTTTTTGGAGTGAGTTTCAGCGTATTTATCAAGCTTCTTTTGCATGACTAAATCATCTAAGTGTTTTAGTCGCATTCCCTCAAATAGTTCATCCACGATTACAAGAGTTCGCTTATAATTGACGAAAGTAGCTTCACGAACCTCATTATGTTTTACAGAGTTAACCCAGTTACGATAAAAGTCAGTAAATAGGGTAGAGCGTTCAGCAATATCTTTCCCTCGTCCTTTTTCCAACTCCATTTCAAGAGCCCATAGTTCAGCATCTTGTTTGTTAGAGAAAGTCTTGGTTTCTCTTTTATATTGTCCTTTCTTGTAGAGTGATACAGTTGCACGGAAAGAATTTCCACGTTTAGTAATTGTTGCCATTTTATCAGCCTTTCTATATGAAAAATGATTGATAAAATAGACTAGTCACATATAGGATATATGAAAAATCTTATTTTATCAATCGTTATCCGTTAATCACAGTGATTTTCGATAAATTTTACAAGCTTAGATTTTAGATATCGCTCCTGCTTCCCAACCATAAAACATTGAAAGTCTGGGTGATTTCTGATGTATTTGTCGAATGATTTAGGGTCGATTCCAAGTAGTTCAGAAGCTTGTTGCCTAGTTAGTAGAAGTGGTCGAGTGTTTTGAATCATCAGTTTGACTTCCTTTCTTTGTTTGATTTCGCTGTGGATTGCAACGCCGTGAATCAAGATACTTTGCAAAGAAGTAGGTACGTTCAATGATGAGTCCAAGAAGTGGTGTGTGATTAGCACGAGCATACCAAACCAATTCTTCAAACTCAGTGAAGTCATTCTGCTCAATGATATCCACGACTTCGTGCATGAACTCATCTGAGTTCATTTCTACAAGAAATTTATCAAGGTTGAAGCCACACCCCACCTCAATGTCATTCACATCATACTGGGTTTTGTCTTTATTTTCAGCATGAGTGAAATAATCGAAGAGACCCTTAGGAGATTGGACAACCTCCACATGGGCAGGACCATTCAATTTATCCTTGATTAACTCAGATACTTGCTTGTAACTCTTGAGTGAATCAAAGAAGAATGCTCCGTGTTTGTGAGCTTTTTTCAGTTCTCCTGTTTGTCGATTGATGTCTTTGTCGTGCCAAGGGCTCAGAATGAAGGGGATGTGCAATTCTTCTAATACCTCAAGATAGTCAGTAGGGCAACTCTCTTTGTAGAACAGGAATGTCCACTTGCTTGAGCGTTGTTCTTTTGCCATATATTTACATGCCTTTCTAATTTTGATTACTGATTATTGGATAATTGGGGGTCGTAGTAATCCCATTACACATAAATTAAAATAGTGATAAGAAAGAGCGGTGCTTTTGGCTTTCACTTCGTGAGCCAAGCACCCCCCTTTTCCCTTACCGTTTAGCACCTGTAAACCAAAGTTTACTTTTCTCCCGATTTGATGCAGAGAAATAATACTTTGGATTTCGGCTAGAAATCTCCTCCTTGATATGTTCTTCCATTTCTCGTAAGAGTTTTTGTGCCTGTTGAGTTTTAGGGACTTTTAGAAAGACAGAAACAGAATCCTTTCGGACATCCACCGTACATTTAGAAACCGCCTGATTGAAACTTCTTAGAATGGGATTAAAGCGAGTGACTGTCTGATTTTCTATTGTCATAACAGGCTCAGAATGTTCTTCCTGTCTAAGAAATTGTCTCAATCTTAGGGTTTGGTAAAAAGATTTGAAATAGTTCCAAATAGAATCTTTCATGATTCGCTGAGTGAGTTCAATCAGGATAAGGGCAATAACAATTAAGATAAGCAAATATGCTATTGACTGAGTATATTGTTCTACTACTCGCAACTTAGTTTGAATATCTGCAAAGACTGATTGAGAGTTCAATAAGGAGCTTCCCTTGATTTGATTGCATAGTACACGGAATCCATAACTTAGCGAGAAAGTCATGAGAGCAAAGAAAAGCAAATTCAGATTCAGGTTAAACGTTTTTTGGAAGAAACTTCTTTTCATATTACAGAATACCTTTCTTAGTGTAGTAGGTTGGACAAAGTAGAGGCAATACTTGATAAGGGTGTTCATTATCAATGATTTGAATCAAGCCTGTTCCTTTTCCAATCGGAATGACAATGCCTTCAGGGTCAAGGTCGGGGAACAAAAACTGTGTAGCCTTTTTATTAATGTTTCCAATTTGAATCAATATATTAATTTGCTCGCGTGCTGAAATCGGAATCGTATTATGGTCAAAACGCTGAGATACCAACAGTAAGTGGGTTTTAGTGGATCTCCCCAGTAGTGCGATTTGAGAAAGCAGTGAGAAAAAGGAGTCTTTGATAACTCTGTTTACACCTTCGGAAAGTGCTAGAACTTCATCAATAACAATGGTTAGATGGTCGAATTCATGGTCAGGATTTTCATAGAGAATTTCTTGACGTTGTTGGATAAGGTCTAAGCACGAACTTAGTTTTTCATTGATTTCTGATACAAAATCAGATTTGGAGCGATTCTTTTGCGGGTGAATCACCGCAATACCATTTTCTCTTGCCCATCTGCTTGGGGTATCATACTTAGGGTCAACGATAATCAGTTCAGAAATCCCTTTTAAGAGGCTCAGAAAGTAGGTCAGAGTATAGGACTTACCTGAGCCTGAATTTCCTGCAATGGCGATATGATTGACCTTGTTATAATCTAGAGACAGATTTTTCATGATTGGAATGACATTTTCCTTTTGAGAGTTTGAGAAATCTTCCAAGTCAGAAATGACTAAGCGTTCAGAGACGCCCTCTTTCCACGGAAAAAATAGTCCACGCTGAACATGAATATCTTCTGTATCAAGTGCCACGAAGTAAGCAGAGTTTTGTTTCAGTAGAGTGTAGCGAGGGAAAAGTGTGGCATTAGCGATAAGGAATATTTTTTGATAGAGTTCATTATCGATGATATATCCCGCTGGTAAGCGGGGAAGAAAGAGAAATCCTTCTTCCATAATTTTGCAGTCAAAGCTATTGGTATAGCTTGTTTCTCCCTGCATAAGTGCTCCCAGTCCCATATTGAGACTTTGAAGAAGATATTGTGACAATTCCTTCTTGGTCATTATTTGACCTCCTTGAGATTATCAGCTTTAAAATAGACATTGAAGCCGACCTCACAGGCTTGAAGATTCTCAAATTGTACTAATGTCATATAAGATGGTAACTTTACTTCGGATTCAAATTTGACGGTGAAGGGTGGAAGTCCTTTTTGGGAGAACCAAGCTTTATAAGCGATGATTTCCCCTGTTGGTTGACCGTCTTTAAATTTAATTTGTGATTCAAGTTCTACACTTAAGCAATGAATTGCTTGATTAGGGTTAATATACTCATTTGCAGTATTTACTGAATAGCCATTTTTACGGGTATGAGTTTTCATATGAGGTTTCCTTTCTCAGTATCTATTAGGAATCAGCAACTTCCTAACTAGTGAATCAAAAGATTTGCAACTCTTTTGATGTTTGCTATCAAAGCCTTGCTGTGCTTTGATATTTATAGTTTACACCCAAAAAAGGTTGTAAAAAATAGAGAAAAATGTTAAAATTTTAAAAAGAAAATAACCACCAGAGGGATGTGGCATGTTTAAAGATACAGTGAATTTTTTTTATGACTTAATAATACATCGTTTAAAAACACGAAGAGATATTTTATCTAAGAAGAATAGTTCTCAAACACTTACTTTTGAGAACTTATCAAGTTACATAGATTCAAGTGGTATAGAGGTTTCTTATGATATAGCTATGATAAAACATGTATTTGGTAAAAAAATTTACAAAAATAAAAATCCATATCTAATCCCTGATTCTTGCTTGAGTTATCTTACGAATCGTTTGGGATTTGATAATGAATATCAACTTTTATGGGAAGATATTGAAAAAGATGAAAATATTCACTTTATATTCCTATGCCTACTTAAAGAGTGCTTTTGGGATAAAAATGAGATGAGAGAGCTACTTAATCATGTTCTAACAGATTATATTCCATATGCGAAAGAATCTCCTTTATTTGACATGATTCTATTTCCCTCAAAGTATAAAATGAAGAAAATTTCAAAAACAGATATGTATGTACCTTTATATTTTTATGGAGTATCCGAGGATGAAGTTATTGAACAATTTTCATTATGTTTAGACGATGCTATTGAATTTTTATTTAAAAAATGCCACAAGGATTTTAAAAAGATTTTTATAAATTTTATAAAGGAACATGGAACATCATTGAAGAAAATCAATAAAAAGTTAGAAGATTTTGTAAATAATGAGCTTAAGCAACTATTATTACAATATAGCCCCAAAGAGGATTCTCTGGGATTAAGAGTGAAAAACATTATGATTTCAGATTGGTTTTCTAGGATTGACTTGGTAATGGCTCTGTTTGATAATCGTTCTCTTGATGATAAGCTATTGTTTGAAATGAAATTATATAACAATTCAATGAATTATGTGAAAGACTTAGAGGACTTACAGAAAAAATTAATAGGAGGATTTTCAAATTAAAGTTCTCTGCTCATCTATATTATAATGTAAGGGAATCTACATAATAGTGTTATCGAAGATGGAGAAGGATATTTTGATGTGCACCCTAATATAACTAAGATGAAATAATGGTATAATGAAACAGGTATTAGTTTATGTTAAAGCTAATTGTTATTATTGAGGCAAGAAATTATAAAATAATTAAGGAGAAAATTTGAAATCGATTGAATTATTTGCAGGTGCTGGAGGCTTGGCACTAGGTATTGAACAAGCAGGTTTTGACACAATTGGTTTAGTAGAGTTTGATAGTTCAGCTGCTGAAACACTGAAATATAACCGACCACATTGGAATGTAATTCATGATGATGTGGCGAATATTTCAAAATTAGATTTGGAAGAGTATTTTTCAATCAAAAAAGGTGAATTAGACTTGCTAAGTGGTGGTGCTCCATGTCAAGCTTTTTCTTATGCGGGAAAACGATTGGGGTTAGAAGACACAAGAGGAACATTGTTTTATCACTACGCGGTTTTTCTAGAGAAATTACAACCTAAAATGTTTCTTTTTGAGAATGTAAAAGGTTTGACTAGTCATGATAAGGGGAAAACATATGAAACTATTTTGAATGTTTTTGAATCGGAAGGTTATGATGTACAGTCAAAAGTTTTGAATGCTTGGGATTATGGTGTTGCTCAAAAGCGAGAACGAATGATTATGGTTGGAATTCGTAATGACTTGAGCAATAGTATTTCTTTTGAATACCCGTCGAAACATGAGTACAAGCCTGTGTTACGAGATATATTAATGGATTGTCCTCCAAGTCAAGGTATGCATTATTCGGAGTATAAGAGAAAAATATTTGAGTTAGTGCCTCCAGGTGGGTATTGGAGAGATATTCCAGAGAATATAGCAAAAGAGTATATGAAATCAACTTGGAATATGGGAGGTGGTCGCACGGGTATTTTAAGGAGATTAAGCTTAGATGAACCGTCTTTGACTGTTCTCACATCTCCTACTCAAAAGCAGACAGAACGCTGCCATCCTTTAGAAGCACGTCCGTTTACAATTCGAGAGAACGCACGCATACAAAGTTTTCCTGATAATTGGAAATTTCAAGGAAGTATAGGGAATCAATATAAGCAAATCGGAAATGCTGTTCCTGTAAATCTAGCTTATGAAATTGGATTAAAGATAAAAGAAAGTTTGGAGATGTTATAAATGTGGAACGTATCGTTTATTAGTGAGGAAGATTTTTATAATCATGTTCAATTGACTATAGATAAGTATGGAGAAAAATTACAGTCTGTTGATTTAAAACGATTTAATAAAAATATTGTTGACCCTATAAAATTGATTTTTGATAAATCAGTCTATAGAAGTTCGTGGGAACAGATTATAAGTAATGAGATTTTTAGACAACGTGATAAATCAAATAATAATGATATTGGTTATTTCCATCAAACTATTTTCAAATACATTGAACACTGTAGAGTTCCTAATAATGGAGAAGAAGGTGGTTGGGATATCATTTTTGAAAATCCAAATGGAATAACAATGTCAGATGGGTCTCGAGTTAGCCGTATTTATGTAGAAATGAAAAACAAACATAATACAATGAACTCGGCTTCTTCTGGTAAAACTTTTATCAAGATGCAAAATCAGTTATTACAAGATGATGATTGCGCTTGTTTTTTGGTAGAAGCAATTGCCAAAAATTCTCAAAATATTAAATGGGAACCAAAAGTGGATGGTCAAAAAATGGGACACAAATACATTAGACGTGTCAGCTTAGATAAATTTTATGCTCTTGTGACAGGGGAGGAAGATGCTTTCTATCAGATATGTATGGTGTTACCAGAGATAATTGATAAAGCCGTGGCAGAACTAGATTCCTCAACTATCCCAAGTGATACAGTATTTGATGAAATTAGAAATATTGCTTCTCAACAAAAATATGATACTGAAGACCTGTCTATTGCAATGGCTTTCTATCTGCTTGGTTTTTCAAGTTATTTGGGCTTTGAGTGATATAATCTGAATTAATGTTTATATTGTACGATATAAATAATGATAACGGGGGGATAGATAGTATTGATTTCTGTGAATCACAATGCAAAACTATTGAATGCTATAGTGAGTATTGAAAGAGATTATATTGCTTACTTTGGTAAAGAGTTTGCCATTGATTATGAACATCTTTATAAAGAGAGCTTTGATGATAGGCTGAGTCAGTTGTGTTCTAGTTTACACTATCAGTTAGTTGAGGGATTAAGAATATTAAATGATAGCATAAATGGAGGGAGACATTTCTGGGCTAATCCAAGTAGAGATTTGATAAAAGCTATTTCACTATCTAACAGATTTGTGAATAATCTTAAGAACTCTGGTGAGAATGTTAGCATTGTTGAATACTATGATAAAGTATTAAAAAAATGTAATGATTTTCTATCATCATTTGGAGGAAGTGCAGTTCCAGATGATATGCTGGAAGTTGAGATATATTATGAACTCCCAATTTTTGAAGTATCTGATGTTGTTCGCTTGCCTCATAATTCATTACAGAAATTTTCATTGAAACCAGTTGGAGGTGGTTCTTATGCAAATGTCTATAGTTATTTTGATGAGAACTACAACAAAACTTTTGCATTAAAACGTGCTAGTAAAACAATTTCATCGAAAGATTTAGAGCGATTTTATTTAGAATTTGATACAATGAAAAAGTTATGTTCTCCATATATACTTGAAGTCTATTCTATCGATAAAATTAAAAATGAGTACGTTATGGAGTATGTTGATATCACTCTTTTCAAATACATAACAACTCATAATCAAAAATTGACTTTTGATGAAAGAAAGTCCCTATGCCATCAGATTATAAGGGGGTTTGAATACCTATCTGATAAAAATATACTTCATAGAGATATATCACCTAATAATATTTTGATTAAAGAGTACGAGGATGTAAAGATTATTAAAATCGCTGATTTGGGGAATGTAAAGTTAAGCGATAGTGTATTAACGTCTTTAGATACAGAAATAAGAGGTGCATTTAATGACTATTCAGGACTTCAACGAGTTGGATTTAATAAATATAATTTTTATTTTGAAGGGTTTGCACTGTCTAAATTATTATACTTTGTTTTAACTGGAAGATATAGAGACTTTACAAAATTTGAATATAGTAATTTGGAGGAATTTATTAATAAGGGAACAAATCCAAATTTGAATCAAAGATATAGAGATATAAATGAATTAAAGAGTGCGTTTTCGAAAATTAAACCAAAATAAAACCATCTTATTTAATAAGATGGTCGACTAGCCTATTTTATGGTGTTAATTGGTGTCATGTTTATCCAAATAAGAGGATTTCAGAGCATTTATAAGGAGAGTTTAAATTCAAAAATATTGATATATAGGGATTTTTGAGGAATGAGTTACCGTGATATCTAATGGATAAATTCTCAAAACGTTAATCAATACGATTATATCAACGTTTACAGACATTCTAGAATTTTCTCTTGGATGTCTTTTTTGGTCTAAAAATCAAGAGTTTCCACCATTGATTTTTAGTCTAATATTAGTTAATCTTTTTAGGTCATAATAAAACACTCCTGTTCATAGTTTCACTAGATCTCAACAGGAGTGTTTTATTATGTTTCAATTTATGTGTTCAGTGCCTATCTACTTTTCTAGTAACCAATCTATGATATTTTTCTTCTCAATACCATTGTAATTGGCTGTTGGCTGAATCGTATCCATTGTTAATAGATATTTGGGGAATTGATCTTTAATGGCTTCTAGTGGTCTAAGTTCTCTTTCTAGTGTTTCTGGAGCAAGTGTTGTTTCACTGACTTGATAATAAGTGTAGTGACCAAGATCAGTTACAACAACAAAATCAACCTCATATTTATCTAAATTACCAACATATACTTGTGAATATCTACGTCTCAATTCTAAATATACCATATTTTCCAAGATATGCCCAATGTCTTCTTTGTGGTCTGGTAATAAGAGATGTCGTAAACCTAAATCAACGGGATAATATTTTTCTAAGCGTTGCAATAATGCTCTACCTTTTACATCAAAACGTGGAACGGAATAAAAAAGCAAACTATCTGTCAAAGTCGTCAAATAATTTTCCAAAGTATTATGGGAGATTGAAACGTTTTGGCTGACCAGGGTATTGCGAATCTTATTTGTTGATATTAAGCTACCTGTACTACTGAGAAGGGTTCGGACAATGCGTTCAATAATAGTAGGATTTGGATTTCCTAATCTAGTTACAATATCATTTAACAGTATTGAGTTATATATTCCTCTTAGATAATCAATTTTTTCAGCGTAAGATGATGTTTGCAATAAGTAAGGGAAAGCACTAAAGAGATAATTGTTAAAAATTTCTGTTGTATTCAGATTTTCTGTGAGAGATTGACCTGATAGATATTCTTCAAATGACAAAGGAAGAACCTCTATCTCAACATACCGACCAGTCAAGTTTGTTGCTAATTGGCTGCTCATAAAGTAGGCGTTTGATCCAGTCAAATAGAGGTCAACATTTGGTAGGATGAATAGACTATCTGCTACCAGTTCAAATTTCTCAACATGTTGAATTTCATCTAAAAAGATATAGTATGTTTTCTCGCTAACTAATTGATCTTTTATATAAGCGTATAATGTTTGAAAATGTCGGAGGTCATAGTAACTCAGATCCTCAAAATTGATGGATATGATTTGATCCTCGTCTACCCCAGTTGCTAGTAACTCCTCTTTATAGAGTTGAAAGAGAACAGATTTACCAGCTCGTCTAACTCCACTCACAACTTTGATGATTTGTCGGTCACGATGTCTTCTTAAAAAATCTAAATAATGTGGTCTTTTAATATAGTTCATAATAGATACCTCAAAGATAGTATAATACAAATAGACATTATTTTCAAATATTTAGAAATAAATTGGAATTTATTTTATTATTTCTAAACATTTAAAAATAATCTTTTTCTATAATCAAAAAATAGTCCATTTTGGTATGGCATGATAGTAAATCTTGTGAGGTTTTGTAGCAAGTATTCAAATAAAAAGCGCATACTATCAGGAATAAAAAACTTGATAGTATACGTTTTATCCTAGAAATATTTGCTGGCTGTTTTTCTCAAACTGACTTTTTAAGAAGTTACCTTATCAGCAATTTCAAATAAGTTTATGGAGCTATCTTTGGAAAAACTGTAGAATTTCAAAAATTACTACAGACCTTGAATTTTACTTATCATTTCAATGATTTAGATTGCTTACATTTTGTTTTGATAAGTTTTACGGTAATCTCCAGGAGAAAGTCCAGTTCTTTGTTTAAAAATTTTAGTAAAGTAAGAATAATTATCATACCCTACTTGACAAGACACTTGTGATATCGAGATATTTGTTTGAGATAGGA